>CAZFNB010000140.1:0-6314 GCA_964520235.1 uncultured Bifidobacterium sp.
CAAGCCGCGCAACGAATTCACCCGCCTGGTCAGGATGCGACGGGTGAATTCGTTGCGCGGCTTGCCGGCTTCGTATAGGACGAGATCGGTTTCCTCGCCGGTGGATTTGCGGAGTGAATCGGCGTGTTGGCGCACCGCTTCAGGATCGGCGAGTGGCGCGATGGCGCGAAGTTCATGGTGACGGGCGCGGGTGATGAGGTGGATTTCGTTCGTCGCAATCTCGAACGTCCGGGACTGGCCACGATCCTGAATGGTGAACGCACCCGTCGGGAGCGGCGCGGCATAGGCTGATAAAAATGCCGAAAGTGACAATGGGAGAAATGCCAGAAACCGGATTAGGCTGCGGCCCGAGAAACTCTGATTGCGATTCACGACATTGGGATTTAAGCGGGCTGGAGTTCGCTTTTCAACCTGAATCCGGCAAGGTCGTTCCGCACGTTCATGTCACTTCAATCTTCCGAACGCAAATCCAATGCGCGATTTTCGTGAGGGGAAATGAAGAAGCGCGGCTTCCGAATAATGCAGGTTGGTAGCATTCAAATCCGTTGATACGGTGCGATCGAGCGCCATCGCGAATTCGGGATCGAGCGCGTTTGTCTTTGTGACATCCCAGACCACAAGACAATCAGCGCCCGTGACCGCCTGGGTGGCGAGCACGATCTGCGGGCTGAAAACGAAGGCATCGGGAAAGCAGCGCTTGGGGTTTCCGCCCAGCCAGTTGTTCTCGGTGAAAATCAATTTCGGCATCGCCTCTTTTGCGATTGCCTGGCTCATGGTTTCAAAATCCGTGTTGTGCCGCTGCGGTTGTCCCAGCGTGGTCGCAAAGTGGATGCGTCCGGGAATCGCCACGGCGATGCCGAGGCCGATCACCACCGTCAGCAAAATCATACCGCCGACCCGTGCGCCATCCAGTCGCGCGCGCAGCGCCGACACGAGCAGCACCGGCAGCCAGATAAAAACAGGCGAGAACCATCGGTCTTTGAATCCCGTCGCTTTGAACAACAGGACGCCAACCGCGAGCAGGGACAGGATGAAAACCATCGCCCGAAACATCAGCCGGTTCGCGTCCCGGCCGGTTGTCGGGGGAGACGTCGCGACGTCAGGTGATTTTCTCCAGCAACACAAAGCGTAGATCGCGAGCAGCGCGGCGGTGTAGGAAGTCACCGCAACAATCAGGTTTTTCAGGCCCAGACCCGTCGCAGCGACCCACGATGCATCGCCAAGCATCTGAAACTTCCGAGCCGTGGCCGTGGCATCGCGCGTATGCTGTGTCACCCAGATCAAATGCGGTGCAACAATCACACCTGCGACGCATAACGAAACAATCACACCCCGATGACAAACGGTCTTGCGCCATTCGCGGTCCGACAGCGCAGCGCAGACGATTCCCGCCAAAAACACTCCGTAACTGTATTTTGACAACGTGCCAAGACCGATGCATGTCCCCAGTGCGATGAACCAACTGGGCGACGGGGTTTGTGCCAGTCGGAGAAACACGTGGAACGTTGCCGCAGCAAAAATGGTGACGAGCACCGAGTGGGTCAGGTCGCGCTGGGATTCCCATGCGATTTGCGGCAGGAAAAGCAACGAACACGCGGCGAGCGTGGCGAGCCAGTGATTGCGCGTCACGAGCCTGGCGTTGAAATATGTCAGCGCGTAAAGGATGAACAGCAGGATGGCCTTGAGCAGCGCCAGTGGAAACACGCATGGGCCGAAAAGTTTGATGAGCGGAAATTGCAGCCAGGTGTAGAGCGGTGGCTGCGGTCCGTAACCCCACGCGAGCTGTTGCGTCGCCAGCAGTTGTTCGCTCTCGTCGAGATCGGTCGTGGGCGAGGCGATGAGTCTGCCGAGGAACTGGACGGCGAAGTACACACCCATGACGAGCAGGAATCTTCCTGGCGATGACAGTGCGCGCGCGAGGTTGTTGCGCGGCGCATGGGCGTCTTGTGAAGAATTGAATTCCATCCAGCGCGCGAATCTTGGAATGCGACATGACGGGGTGCAAATCAAAATCCGAACCAGATGCACGCCCGTCCGCGCTTGGTTTCGTGTGATGCTGCGCTACACTGAAGCATCATGCAGAACGCCAAACCGATCTTCTCCGTCGCCAAACCCGTCATCGCCATGATCCATCTGGGCGCGTTGCCTGGAACTGCTGCGGCCACGTTGTCCCCGCGTGATATCGAAAAGCGCGCATCGGCCGAAGCAAAAATTTTCCGCGACGCGGGTGTCCATGGACTCATGCTTGAAAATATGCACGACACGCCTTATCTGCGCGGGCGCGTCGGTCCGGAAATCGTGGCGGCGATGGCCATCGTCGCGCGAGCCGTCAAGGAAACGAGCCGCCTGCCGTGCGGGATTCAAATCCTGGCGGGCGCCAACCTTGAAGCGATGGCGGTGGCACATGCGGCGGGACTGGACTTCATCCGGGCTGAGGGTTTTTCGTTTGCCCACGTTGCTGACGAGGGGGTCATCCAGTCTTCTGCGGCGGAACTGTTGAGGTTTCGTCGTGCAATCGGTGCTGATAGGATACAGGTCTGGGCCGATGTAAAAAAGAAGCACAGTTCGCACGCCATCACGGCGGACGTGGACATCGGCGAGACGGCGCATGCGGTGGAGTTCATGCGCGGCGACGCGGTGATCGTGACCGGAGCAGTCACCGGCGACGCGCCTCAAAACGCGGACGTGCTGGCGGTGAAAAGGAAGACGCGCCTGCCGGTTTATCTCGGCTCGGGCGTGACGGCGAAGAATCTGGAGAAATTTTTGGGTGCGGCGGACGGCTTCATCGTTGGCTCGGAGTTCAAACAGGGTGGAAGCTGGGTGGCGGAGGTGGATGCAGCGCGTGTGGAAAAGTTCATGGCATCACACGACCGGCTGACGTAATGCGCGACAGATTTGTTCGGTAGGAAAGCGCAGATCAATGCTCAACCGAGACGTTGACCGGGTGGCAAAGGATGACCAAGGAGAAATTCCGGCGCGGTCATGCGGCGGCCTCCTTCAAGCTGAAGTTCAAAAATCTTCAATGCTCCTTCGCCGCAGGCGACAACGATCCCGTCCTTGTCAGCACACAAAAGCGCTCCGGGTTGCGCGCCGCCTGTCTGAACCGGTGAAGCCTTCCAGATCTTCAGGAGCTTGGTGCCGGGTGATGCCGGCAGGAATGTGAACGCGCCGGGCCAGGGCGTGAACGCCCGGATGCGATTCCAGATGACACGCGCGGGTTGCTGCCAGTCAATGCGTCCCTCCTCCTTTTTGATTTTGCGCGTGTGGCTTGAGCCGTTGACCGGTTGCGGGCGCGCCTGGATTTTTCCCGCGACGTGATCCGGGATGGTTTCGACGAGCAGTTGAGCGCCCAGCAATGCGAGCCGGTCGTGGAGCGTTTGTGCGTCGTCATCGTCACGGATCGGCGTGGTGCGTTGCGTGAGGATGTCGCCCGTGTCGAGGCCCGCGTCCATACGCATGATGGTCACGCCGGTTTCAATGTCGCCGTTGAGTATCGCGGCTTGGATCGGTGATGCGCCGCGATATTTTGGGAGCAATGAAGTGTGGACGTTCAAACAACCGTGACGCGGCAGGTCGAGGATCGTTTGTGGAAGGATTTGTCCGAACGCGGCAACGGCGATGACATCGGGTCGCAGCGCGCGGAGTTCAGTGATGAAATTTTCCTCACGGGCCTTTTCCGGCTGCAACACGGGAAGCCCGGCATCTGCGGCGATTTCCTTGACGGGCGATGGCGTGAGCTTGAGGGCGCGGCCTTTTGGCCGGTCGGGCTGGGTGACGGCTGCGACGATTTGAAACGCTGGTTCGCGGAGCAGGGCGCGGAGACTTTCACCGGCCAGTTCCGGCGTGCCCATGAAGACGATTCGCACCGGCATGGCGACGCCGCGTTATTGTTTGCTGAGATGACGCAGGATGGCGGACAACACAGAGACCGGCGACTGGGTGGAGTCAATGTTGTGGACCAGCCTGCGCCCGTAGAACTTCAGCACGGGTTTTGTCTCGCGGTCGTAGGTTTTGAGCCGCTCGCGGATGACTTCGAGATTGGCGTCATCCAAACGGTTTTCCTTGAGCGCGCGACGTTGAAGACGCTCGACCATCTTGTTCATGTCCCGGCAATGCAGATAAAACACCGCTTTGACGTTCAGTGTGTCTTGAAGCATCTCGGCTTGATGAACGTTTCGCGGAATGCCATCCAGCACAAGTGTGTCCGCGTCGGGATGAAATCTCCCGGCCTTCTCGGCGCCAGCAATGGATTGTCGCCACAGTTCCACGGTCGGCTCATCCGGGACAAGCTGGCCCTGGCTTGAATACTCGATGAAGACTTTTCCCAGCGGGCTTGTCACCGTGAGTGATCGGAACGCATCACCGCATGCACAATGGAAAAAGTGGGGAATGGTGCCGAGAATCTTGCCTTGAGTGCCCTTGCCCGCGCCGGGAGCGCCAAAGAGTAGGATGGTCTTGTATTTCATGCTGGAAGTTTCGGGCGCTCAAGCGTCCTTGTGTTTGAGGTGAATCTCCTGAATTTCCGCGAGAGGGATGTTGATTTCCTGCGTGGCTTCGCCCTTGCGCGATTCGATGTGCATGTCGTTGGCGGCAATCCGCGTGATGCGCACGGCGGTGTAATCGCCGCGAACCGTTTTGATGAACAGCACCATGTCCTTGCTGGCGTCGCGCCTGACCGCGCCGAAGAAACCCGAGAATTTCGTTTCGATGAAGCGGCGGTTGAAGGTGAACTGGCCGCGCTTGAAGACCTCCGTCTTTGGAGCTTCCGCCGGAGTTGACGCAGCGTGTCCGTGGGCGATGGACAAACCTCCCGCAGCGGGTGCGGTGCTCGCTGGCGCATGAGCCGGCTCACCAGCATGACCCGCATGGCTGGTGCGCGTGGCCGGGCCGGTGTTTGAAAACTTCGCAGGGTCGCCAGCCATCGGATTGTAAGCCGGCGGTGTTTCTCGCGGGGCTGCGGCATCCTCCTCTTCCGGTGCGCGTGTGGACTCAAGCCGGGTTGGCAGGCACAGGAAAACAACCGGCCCGATGACTGGTGCCACCGCCGCAACACCGCAAACCATCGCAGGCGGATACGCCCGGACGGTGGCGATCTCGTAACCCGCGTAGATGTTCGCGCCGTAAAGCAGCAGGAGCATGACAAGGCCGACAGACGATTTGAAAAGCGAGCCGAGCAACGAGCCTTTTGCGGGACGATCCAGCCTCGGTACGGGCTTGATTTGCACCTCGGTTTTCCTGATGCGCTCTTCCTCGGGGATTTCGATGTAAGGTTCGACAAATGACTTGAGCTTCTGATCCTCGGCAAGCTTTTTGATGGTCTGCTGGGAAAATTTATCCCACGTGATGTCCTTGTAGGTCGAGTCAGGCAGGCGGATTTTCACGGACTCGGGCTTGCCCAGGACAACTTCACCGTCAACCGTCGTGCCATCTGTCATCTCGAATACCATGGCGTTGATCGCGGCAGGCAGGAGGACGCACAGCCACGCGCACAAAACAACTATTTTGGAGATACGCACGAGGTTCTGGTAACAGAACAAGCAGGCCAAAGAAAGCGAAAATCAAGTCCGCCAGTGAAGTCTGCCGATCATCTTACACAGCCGCAACCAAGGTCACCGCGGCCGCCCCGACAAGCCGTTTGCCGCGTCGTGACTCGACACAAACAATGGCAGTGTCGCCGGATTGCTCGTCGAGTTTCACCTCCAGCTCCAAAAATTCGCCCGGAGGAATGAAGGTGCGCAGTTTCATGTCGGAAACGGATTGAAGCTTCCAGGCTGTCGCCGGGGCGTCGCTGCCACGCGACAATTGCTCCGCAAGTTTACCAGCGAGTTGAAGATTGAGCTGCATCAACAGGCTGCCGGGGAAAACCGGTTTGCGCGGAAAGTGATCGCTGAAGAACGGCGCTTCAGTCGGGACTTGCAACGTGGCGCGAGCGGATTTGCCAGGTTCACGTGTCAAGTTATCCAGAGTCAGCGCGGGAATTCCGTCAAACGCTCCGGGCGCCGCACCGCTGCCGCAAAGGAGTGAGTAGCGATCGCGCAACGCCTGCGGATCATCGAACTCCTCGACAGGCAGCATCGGACCGACGCAATTGTGAAGACGGATGACAGGCGAGCCGTTCACGCTTGCCATGCCGTTGTAGGCAACGGCGTCCTCTTCCACGCTTTCAATCTCGGCGGCAAGTTCGAGCGTCTGGCCCGGCTGGACTGTGCCGGGCATTTCCACCAGACCAGCAATACCCGCGACGGGACGCGATTTGAAATTCACGCTTGCCATGCCGTTGTAGGCAACGGCGTCCTCTTCCACGCTTTCAATCT
>CAZFNB010000141.1:0-6308 GCA_964520235.1 uncultured Bifidobacterium sp.
GGTCCACAATCATTACGGGCCGAGCGATCTGGATTTGTGGACGTTCGACAACGGTGCGAGTCCGAGCATCTACTTTTACACGGCGGCGAACATCTGCTGCAACCCTTGGGGTGGGCGGCCAAATTATTCCACCGAAGGCGTGCGCTCCTTCATCATCGGCAACATCCGGATGTGGCTGGACGAATGTCACATTGACGGTTTCCGCTGGGATGCGGTCGGCGCAATGCGGCAATATGACAACGGCGGCGGCAACTACATTGGGATTCCCGAGGCGGATTCACTTCTGCAATACATCAACTCCACCATCATCCACTCGGATCATCCCGGCGCCATCAGCATCGCCGAGGATCAATCCGGCGGGTTGAACTTCGACAGCGAATGGGCCGTCGGCTTCGGCGACAGCGTCATCAACCAGATGACGCAATCCTCCGACGCCAACCGCGACATGAACACGCTCCAAAGCACCATGAGCGGCACGGGTTTTGGCCGCGTGCTCTACACCGAAACCCACGATCTTACCGGCAATCTCAACGGCTCGGGCGCGCAACGTTTGCCCAAGCGCATCCATTCCGCCGACCCGACGAGTTTCTTTGCACGGAAACGCTCCATGCTTGGCGCAGCTATCGCCATGAGTTCACCGGGCATTCCGATGTTGTTCATGGGGCAGGAGATGCTCGCGATAAATCAATTCGCCGACAATGCGCCGCTCGACTGGACGCGCGTGAACACCTACTCGAACGTCGTCAGCTTCTATCGCGATTTCATCCGCCTGCGCCGCAATCTCGATGGCGTGAGCCTCGGCTTCACCGGCCCGAACATCTCGTGGCACACCGTGGACAACACGGCAAAGATTCTGTCATTTCACCGCTGGGGCGCAGGCCCGAACGATCAAGTGATGGTCGTACTGAACTGCTCCAACACTTCCATCACGAACTATTCCATGAGCGGTTTCCCGGCGAACGGCAACTGGTACGTGAACCTGAATTCCGATTGGACAAAATACGGTTCGGACTTCCTCAATCGTGGCAGTTCGATGGTCTCCGTCTCCGGCGGCACGGGCAGCGTTTCCGTCGGGCCATACAGCGTGCTTGTTATGTCGCGCACCGCGTTGCCGAATCTGGATTCCGACGGCGACGGGTTGCTCAACAGTTGGGAGCAGCAATACTTCAACGACCCCGTCGTTGCGGTTGCGACCGCCGACTCTGACAACGACGGCATGAGCAATCTTCAGGAACAGACCGCGACCACGGCTCCGAACTCGCCGGGTTCTGTCCTCAGATTCACCGACATCCAGGTCACGGGCACGAACATCAACCTGAGCTGGCAGGGCGGCCAGGCCGCGCGGCAGGTCGTTCAACAAGCCGCCACGCTCGGCGGCACATGGACGTCCGTCTTCACCAATCAACCGCCCACCGCGATCACCAATTCGATCATCGTCCCCGCCGCCACCTCACGCTTCTTCCGTATTCAAGTCAGCCCGTAGCGGCGCGGCCGGTGTCCGTGAACGCAGCCAGTCGCCGCGCCAGTCGCGGCTGATTTTTCCCGGCCAGTTCATGCTCCCATACACGCAGCACCCGCCAGCCGGCGCGGCGCAGCGTGCGCGTCACCAGCGCATCGCGACGCCTGTTGCCGTCAAGCTTCCTGCGCCAGAACGCGGCGTTGTTCTTTGGCTGCGTCGCGTGCTTCGGGCAGCCGTGCCAGAAACAGCCGTCCACAAAGATCGCGAGCCGCTGTTTCGGGAAAACGAAATCCACATTCACTCGTAGCAGCCGACGTGAGTCGGCTCTGACTGAACTTCGAGCCAGGGCTTTCAAACGCCGCGCTTGAGAATGAGCGAACTCACGTTCGCTGCTACGAACGATGATGGTTTTTTGCCGCCGCCAGCCGGTGATGCCGTTCGCGCGCAACAGCCGCGCCAGCGCCAGTTCCGTGTCCTTGTTCCCGCGACCCCGGATCCGCGACATCACTTCCGACCGCTTTGCTTTGGTGAAAACGTCAGCCATTTGTTTTTAACCACGAAATTGGCTTCCCAAGCCTGCCACAAGTTGGTTTCCCAAAATCATATTTTTCGCTTCCGCGAACTGTGGCCACGAACCACACGAAAACCAGTCAGCCACAAAAGAACACAAGGAGCGCAAAGGTAGGGCGCGTCACTCCGTGCGCGCCGTCCGGGTGGTGTCACACTGCGGCGCGCAGGGGACTGACGCGCCCTACCTTCAGTCGTCGCCTTCGCCTCTGTGTTCTTTGCGTTCTCTCGCGGCAATTCACACCTCCACCGTCTCCACTGTTTCATACAACGCGCCGATGTTCTTCGACGCCACGCGAAACTGACTTCGCTTCTTCGACTTCGCCTGCGCGGTGGATGCAGGTGGCCGTGCGCAAGCACCTCCAGCTTGATGCCCGGATCGTAATACATCGCGCCCGACGCAAACGCCCGCAGCAGCCGCAGCGAATCCGTTCCCTGCGCCAGCCCTCGAACTGTAGCAGCCGACGTGAGTCGGCTCAAACTTCCGTCCGAGATCAGATGGAGCGGACTCACGTCCGCTGCTACAAGCGTCAAGAGCGTCGAAACCGGCCAGCCGCATCGTCAAGGTAGGGTCGGTGCGCTGCACCGACCGCGACGCGTGCAGCGTCGCAATGCTGGTGGTAGTGTTCCGGCCCTGCACGGGCCGGGGACGTCGCAGCGCGACATCCCTACCATCGAACTTGCGGATGAACGCCGATTGCATTGCCACAAAAGAGCACAAAGAGCGCAAAGGTAGGGCGCGTCAGTCCCCTGCGCGCCGCTGGTGGCCGTCCGCAAGGACCGGCGCGCACGGAGTGACGCGCCCTACCTTCAGTCGTCGCCTTCATCTCTGCGTTCTTCGCGTTCTCTCTCGGCGATGCCCAACTCCGCCTCCTACGTGAACCCGCCGCATTGCGGGGCGGTGCAAGGTTTCAACTGACCGTCCGAATCAAGCTGCTTGGAATCAATTCACCTTTGGGCCGAAACAATTTCCCGCTTCGTCAACGATCACGCCGTCCGGATGAACCGTAACGGGAACGACGTATTCCTCAACCGTCATCGCATCTTCAAATTCCCGCTCTCCATCAAGGAACTGCCGAAGCCGCGTCATCTGGTTATCAACGATTTCTTTCTGCGCCTCCAACTCGGTTTCAAACACGACATATCTATCGTCGCCATCGCTCACAACCGGCACTGGCCCTTGGCAAAGCGTATCAATGTAAATGCAGAAGCCGTCACGACATCCGGGCGGCAGATTCAGTTTCATATTCCGGCAACAGTTTCATGTCGCCCCCAAAATCCAGCAAGAACTTTGTGTTCTATACTAGAACAACACTTTCCAACTGAACCTGGTAGCCTGGCCGTGACATGCCTCAGGCCAACCAAAGCCAGAATCTCGTCGGTGACCGCGTGAAAGAAGCGCGAAGCAAAGCGCAACTCACGCAGGACGAGCTTTCCCAAAAGCTGGCGAAGCTGGGTGTCTCGATTGACCGCGCTGGTGTTGCGAAGATTGAGACTGGGATTCGTGGCGTTCTGGATTTCGAGCTTGTCGCACTCGCCAAGGCTCTTGGTGTAAGAGTGACGTGGCTGCTCAACTTGAAGGAGTAGCCATTGCCAGCCTTCTTTCGAGCTACCGTTGCAGACTTCCTCGCCACATCCACGGCGCAAGGCCTCGACCAATTGACAGCCGGTCTTGCGGCGCAGGGTTTTGACCTTACGCCAGACCAGCGCATCGCGTGGGTCGAGGAATGGCCTCGCCTTCAAACGGCTTTGCGGAGTCTTTTGGATGTCCTGCTTACAGCTAAGGATTGGGCACTGCTCCTTGAATATCCGATACCGGGTCGGCGAAAGCGGATTGATGCTGTCTTGCTAACGCAACATGGAATTATCGTGGTCGAGTTCAAGAGCGGCGATGAAGCGTCAAGTGCAGCTCGTTGGCAGACTCGTGAATACTGTTGGAACTTGCGCGATTTTCACCGCGAAAGTCGCGGTGTGCCTCTCGCTCCCGTCCTTTGTGTTGCTGAGTTGGCTCAGTCAGCCGAAGCCGATGCCCTTGAATACTCTGACCGCCACAAGTTGGTGTTGGATTTGCAGACCTGTAACCCCTCGGGTCTCGCGTCTGCACTTGCCCGCGCTTTTGATCGCCTTCGCGCCCACCCTCATTGGCGGTTCGATCTCGCACGATGGGACAGTTCTCCGGTTCAGCCAACACCCTCAGTCATTGAATTCGCCCAACAGATATTTCATGGCCATGATGTTCGAGAAATTTCGCACGCAACTGCCGATAACACGGATGCCGCGTTCGACCGGGTTCGTGAGGCTGTGGTAGAAGCACAACGTAAACAGAAACGAATTATTTGTTTTGTTACGGGTGTGCCGGGTGCAGGCAAAACTTTGGTCGGCTTGAATGTCGCCTACCGCTCAGAAATGGTGGAAGCAGCCGGAGGCCCGGTGTGTTTCGCCAGTGGCAACAAGCCATTGCTTGATGTTCTGGAAAAAGCTCTGGTCAGAAATCGCTCGCGAAATTCCCGTCAACACCGAGAAGTTAGACATGATTTATCCGCGCCGAGGCAAGACGTGCATGAATATGTGCGCATCTCTCTCAGCGCAGAAGAAGTTCAATCCCCGGCATTTCAAGCCATAGTTTTTGACGAAGCACAACGAGTTTGGGACGCAGACAAACTGTTGGACGGACTGAACACAAGGAAGCAACGCCGACAACTCAACCAAGAACAGATTGAGCGCATCCTCCGCCACGGCAGGTCAGAGCCGGAGTTGTTGCTAAGTTTGATGGAGCGGTGTCCAAAGTGGTGCGTCGTAGTCGCTCTTGTGGGCGGCGGTCAGGAGATTCACACCGGCGAAGCGGGACTTGGCGCATGGGGCAAAGCTTTAGCCGGAAGAAAACTGCCTTGGACTGTTTGGGCGTCAAAAGACGCGTTTGAAGGCGGAGTTGGCAGCGCTGGTCAACGATTGTTTGGAGACACCTTGCCGAATGGCGTAGATGTTATTCGACACGACGACCTCCATCTTTCCGTTTCCAAAAGATGTTTCCGAGCTGAACGCTACGCAGAATGGGTGAATCACGTTGTAAGCGGCAACGCAGAAAAGGCGCGAGAACTCGCTACTGAGCTCTCCGAGTTTCCAGTTTTCGTAGCGCGTGATTTGCCCAAAGCGCGTGAGCTTATCCGAAGGCACTCTGACGCTGGGCTTCGGTGTGGACTGCTGGCGAGTTCAGGCGCAGTGCGACTTCGGGCAGATGGCATCGAAGTCTCTCCCGAGTTTCGCGGTGGCATTAAGTTTCCAGATTGGTTTCTCCGACCCACTGGCGACATTCGCAGTTCAAACCAGCTTGAGGTGGCCGCAACCGAGTTTGAGTGCCAAGGATTGGAGTTGGATTGGTGTTGCGTGTGCTGGGGCAATGATTTCGTGGTGTCACCCACCGGTAACGGCTGGATGTTCCAGCGGCTTCGCTCACCCGGCGGTGTCGCTCCAAGATGGAGTGCCGAGGATGATGCTGAGGTTCGTGAGTTCATCCGTAACAAGTATCGCGTGCTTCTGACTCGCGCCCGCGCCGGGGTCGTCATCTTCGTCCCCCGAGGCTCGGACTTTGATTCCACACACCCGCCAGAAAACTTCAACGCGACAGTTGAGTTCCTTCGGCTATGCGGTGCGGTGATTTGCTGACGGTGACTTGACCGCCAGATATTTTCCCACAGTGCCTGGAGATAATTCCAGAGGTGGTCGGTGAGCGTGTATTTCTCCGGGACTTCGGCGTCGAGGATGGATTCGAGCTTCGGCCCTTCGCGCGGAAATTCCGGGAACTCGAAATGGCGGCGGTCGCGGAAGCCAAAGCTCAGTTCGACACCTCATCCGGCTGCGCCACCTTCTCCCCGGTCGAGGCGGAGAAGGGAATCGCGGTGTTGCGGCACGACGCTTTGCGCGTCAATCACGCGGTGGTGAACGTGGTATTTCAGGTGGTCGGTGAGAGGGTGGTGCGGCCGGGTGAGGGGTTGGCGCGGTATTCGGGGGCGTCTTCTTTGAGTGTAGCAGCCGACGTGAGTCGGCTCTGACTTTTCTTTCCGGCGGAAGTTTGAGCGGACTGACGTCCGCTGCTACGGGAATCAGGCGGCGCGTCTTCGCGCAGGGCTGGAGCGCCGGCCTCCGGCACGGCTCGTTGGGCTGAATCGGAGCGCCGAGCACCGCCTCGGCCCGTGGTTGCTAGCGGCTCCGTCCGAGCCGACCCGGTGGTCGGCGTTCCGGTGGCGGGCGGAGAATTTTTTGAAACGCGCCGTGCCGGAGGCCG
>CAZFNB010000142.1:0-6281 GCA_964520235.1 uncultured Bifidobacterium sp.
ATTTGGCCGTCTTTGGCTTCGCAGTAATAGAGCAGCGACTTCTTGTCCACCGGCTCGTAAAGCTGGCCTTTGCAGGAATAGATTCCGATTTCGCGGAACAACGAATCCATGCCGAACGTGCGCGCCTCGTCGGGGATGATCGGCACGATGTTTTTGCCGATGCCTTTATGGCGCAACAGCACGGTAAGCAGACGCACGAACGCCATCGTCGTCGAGACCTGGCTGGCGCCCGAGCCCTTGAAAAATTCCTTGAAGAACTCCAACGGCGGCACATCAAGCTGTGGCGCTTTGGTTTGACGTGACGGAACAAATCCACCGAGCGCCCTGCGTCGTTCGAGCAGATACTTGATTTCGGGGCTGTTCTCCGGCGGGCGATAAAACGGAGTCTCCGCGATCACATCATCGCTGATCGGAATGTTGAAGCGTTCGCGGAATTCGCGCAGCTCCTTTTCGTTCATTTTCTTCTGCTGATGCGAAATGTTGCGGCCCTCGCCCGCCTCACCAAGGCCGTAACCTTTCACAGTCTTTGCGAGAATCACTGTTGGCTGGCCCTTGTGTTCGGTTGCCGCCTTGTAAGCCGCATACATCTTGCGCGTGTCATGACCGCCGCGCATGAGTTTTTGCAACTGCGCATCGGTGAGATGCGTCACGAGATTGAGCAGCTCGGGATATTTTCCAAAGAAATGTTTGCGCGTATAACTGCCCGGCTCAACGACGTATTTTTGATAATCACCGTCCACCGCCTCTTCCATCCGTTTGAGCAACAGCCCGGACTTGTCGCGAGCCAGCAAATCGTCCCAATCCGAACCCCAGATGACTTTGATGACATTCCAGCCCGCGCCACGAAACGCCGCTTCGAGTTCCTGGATGATCTTTCCATTGCCACGCACCGGACCGTCGAGGCGCTGCAAGTTGCAGTTCACCACCCAGATCAGGTTGTCGAGATTCTCGCGTGACGCGAGCGTCGTTGCACCGAGCGTTTCCGGTTCATCGCTCTCGCCGTCGCCAATGAAGCACCAGACCTTCGGTTCGTTTTCGTGACTGGTGAGTTTGCGCGCTTGCAGGTAGCGGTTGAACCGCGCCTGATAGATGGACATGATCGGGCCGAGGCCCATCGAAACGGTGGGGAACTGCCAGAAACCCGGCATCAAATAGGGATGCGGGTAGGACGAAAGCCCGCCACCCTCGGCAAGTTCCTGGCGGAAATTGTGGAGTTGCGTCTCGCTGATGCGGCCTTCGAGAAACGCACGGGCATAAACGCCCGGCGCGGCATGGCCCTGGAAATAAACCGAGTCTCCGGGAAAATTTTCCGTCCGACCGCGGAAGAAATGATTGAACGCCACTTCATACAGCGTAGCCGAAGACGCATAGCTCGCGATGTGCCCACCGACATTCGTGGAATGATTTGCCTTCACCACCATCGCCATCGCGTTCCAACGCATGAGGCTTTTGAGCTTCACCTCGGTCTGCCAGTCCCCTGGATACGCAGGCTGTTGCTCGACAGAAATGGTATTGCAATAAGGCGTGTTGAAGCCGCGCGGTAATTCATGCTTTTGTGCGCGGAGTTTGTCAACGAGCCGTTCGAGCAACTGCGCCGTGCGCTCCGGGCCTTGTGTTTCCAGCGCCAGATCGAAGACGGATTGCACGGAGTCCGCGAGCTTGTCGCCACGCGTGCCGTTGGCGTGACTTGAGGCGGCAGAGAGCGGGCGTGAACCGGGGACTTCTTTTTTTGTTTTGATTGTGGTGCTCACTTCAAAAATTCTTTGGCCGGTTGAAACGTAAAGGCTGGATTCGCCCCCGGCAAGAGCGTCAGATTAAACCCAAAATGACCGCCCAACGCCAGCGAAATTAGCACACTACCCACCGGATGAAAGCCCTCGACCTCACCCTGTCATCGCCCGCTGAAAATCTCGCATGTGACGAAGCTCTGCTTGAAGCCGCCGAGTCCGGTGAATGTGGCGAAGTCCTTCGGTTCTGGGAATCTCCATCACATTTCGTCGTGGTGGGTTACTCGAACAAAATCGAATCCGAGGTCAACGTCGCCACCTGTGCTGCGCGCCAAATCCCCATCCTGCGACGCTGTTCCGGCGGCGGCACGGTCGTGCAAGGCCCGGGCTGCCTCAACTACGCGCTCGTCCTGCGAATTGACGACGGCTTGCCCACGCGAAACATCTCTTCCGCAAACCAGTTCATCATGGAACAGAATCGCGCGGCCATTCAGTCAGCCATCGCCGACAACCGATCATCGGTTTCAATCCAGGGCCACACCGATCTGGCCATCGGCGGACTGAAGATTTCCGGCAATTCACAGCGTCGCAGAAAAAACTTCCTGCTCTTTCATGGAACAATCCTCCACCACTTCGACCTGACGTTGATCGGAGAACTTCTGCGCATGCCAGCGTTACAACCTGATTACCGTCAAGGCCGCAGCCACAGTGATTTTGTCACGAACATCGCTTGCAAACCGGAACAGTTGAAGAACGCGTTCATCTCGGCATGGAACGCAACGGACACCTCAACTGCACCGCCCACCGAACACATCGCAGCGCTCATGCTCGAGAAGTATTCGTCGCCCTCGTGGAATTTCAGAAGTTGAGGCAGCCGCAGTCAACTTCCCCGCGCGCCATGCTTTTCCCGGAGTCAAAACCGGTATTGAATCGTGAACATGTGAAGGTTCACACCCGGATTCGTGTCGTAGATGTTTGCGTTGGACATGTGATGATACCGGTAGCCGACCTCGATATTGCGTCCGAGTTCAACACCGATTCCCGCGTGCGAAAATCCCTGCAACGGCCCGCCCAGATTCTCATCGCCATATTTGTGGCGTGAAATGCCGCCAATCCCCGCCCCCAAGTCGAGATACACCGGAAAGCCCTGACGCCCCACGCGGGCATTCGGCCCGATGCATCCTTCCACGCCCGTATCGCCGCCTCCACTGATCGAGCCGAGGCGCGCCTCGACGCTGGTGCGGATGCTCCAATCGTTGCCAAGATCCCAGTGCCACGGCGTTTCCCACTGCGCGAACGCCTCGGTTTGAAAAAAATACTCCTGCATCCCGCCCGTGGAAAAGCCCGCGCGCACGCCGGTTTGAGTCGGGGACAAATCTTCCGCCACGACCGTTGTCGCCAGAAACAGCGCCGTCACCATTACGACTGATCTCTCTATAAACGTTTTCATTGGTTTGTTGCCGCCGTTTCCTAAACGAACCTCCGAACAATTCAAGCACATTTCTGCCTGAAAAAAATCACCGGCACGGTTGGCAGGCGAAGAGCCGTTGCCGGATTCCCCTTCAGACTGCCATCTCCGTCGCTCGATCTACCATCTTATCCAGTCTTTGTTTTTGATTTTGCCGACGTGTAGATCGAAGTAGAGCGCCGTCCGGATGTCACCATGCACGGGCTTTTTCGCGACAAACGGCGTACGATCCAATCCAAGGCTTGGCGCTGAAGCCGGCACTTCCCAGTCCAGATCCGCCATGGCCCATGCTTCGCTCAACGGCCTGATGGCCGCGATGTCCGCAAGTTTCATGGATGGATTGCCCGCAGCCGCCCAGCCAAACGGCAGACCCCACGGCGGTTTCAACACGTACCGCGAAAGAGTGAAACAGTAGGCGTGCGTGAAATTGTCCGTGTCTGGATCGTAACGCGCCTCGGTGCTGCCGGGCAGACTGCGCAGGTACCCGGGGCACAGCATGATTCGGATGAGATTGGTTCTGCCTGCAAGAGTTTCAGGATGTGGCAACGACACGTAAGATGCGAGGTGATAGCCAAGATGCCGGTTGAACTCGCCGCCCTCGGCATAGATGGGCAACTCGGTCAGAAACAGTGAATTCGTCCCGCCCGGCGGCAACTGGTCATTGTGATCGTCAAGAAACATCTGCAAGGCGAGGCCGACCTGTCTCTGATTCGAGAGGCAACTGGTCTGCACCGCCTTGTTTTTTGCCCCTTGCAGCGCCGTCAACAACAACGCCGCCAGAATGGCGATGATCGCAATGACCACCAACAGTTCGACAAGCGTGAACGCCCGGCGGGAATACATGCCGGTTAGGACACACGGAAAACAACCGCCGTTCAAACCAAATCATGCCGGTTGAAACCGGTAAAAATCACAGCGCCTGCTCCAGCACACCTGCCAGTTCTGACGCGGACAACGACACCGGATTCGCCTTCATGCTGCTTGCCTTCGTTGCCTTGTCCACCAGCTCCGCAACGTGACATTGTTTGATTCCATAGGTTCCCAGCATTGGAATTTTCAGATCGTTCACCAGTTCGGAAACCCAGCGCACACCGTCGTCCGCCCTTGCAGACGGACTGCCAGTCACCATCCGCGCCACCTCGTCGTAACGCCGCAACACGTCGCTCGACGGTGCTCGCGCGCGTAAGGCCCGCATGTTCGCCGCCATCACGTGTGGCAGCAACACCGCGCAAACCGCTCCGTGCGGGGCGGGAAACATCCCGCCGACCGGCGCGGCAAACCCGTGCACCGCGCCGAGACCCGCGTTCGCCAGCGCCAGTCCGCCATATAACGCCGCCAGCGACATGTCCGTTCGCGCCGCGAGATTTTTTCCGTCCGCGCACGCCATTCGCAACGACCGTGCCGCACATCCGATTCCTTCCACACAAAATGCGTCCGTCACCGGATTCGCGCGATTGCAGGTGAACGGTTCGATCAATTGTGTCAACGCGTCCAGACCGGTGCTGGCTGTCAATGTCGGCGGCAAATCCAGCGTCAACTCCGGATCCACCAACGCCACCGCAGGCAACATCAACGGGCTGCGCAAGCTCACCTTCACCCGGTGTTCTGGCGACGCGAGCACCGCATTTCGCGTCACCTCCGCCCCCGCTCCCGCCGTGGTGGGAATCGCAACGAACGGCACGGACGATTGCGTCAAAGCACAACCGCGACCGATGACCTCCAGGTAATCCAGCAACGCACCGTCGTTCGCCAGCATCGCAGCGATGGCTTTGCCCGAGTCAATCACGCTGCCGCCGCCGATGGAAATCACGAACTGACAATCCGCCCGCCGCGCTACGTCCAGCCCCTGCTCAATCAGCCCAATCGTCGGTTCGCCCGAAACAGGAAACACCGTCACCGCCGCCGGTTCGCGTGCAAGCAATCCCGGCAATCGCGATGCGCGCTCCGGTTTGGCACCCGTCACCACCAACGCGCGCGAGCCGAACCCGCGCGTCAGCTCGCCGATGCACGCCAGCTTCCCCGCGCCGAACACGATTCGCGTCGTAGTTTGGAATTCAAAATTCATCTTCGACCGGAGTTGAATCCATGAAACACGCCTGCCTCACAACCACTGCCGCAATTTTTCCTGATACTTGGTGTAAATGAATCCTAGCACGACAAGCACGACGCCAAGCGCCATGAAACTTAACACCCGATACGCCGTCTCCAGTCTCCATACGTCGAAGATGACCACGCGTCCAAGCGCCGCCGCCAGAATACCCAGCCCTGCCCACCGATACATCCGCTCGCGCAACACCACCCCGACGCCGATGAATACGAACGCCAGCCCCGACCAGCTTGCCGTCAGGTAAAATCCACTCGCGCCCATCATCACCCACGCCGACACCAGCCGCCACAGCGTCACGCAACCCACTGCAATCATCACATTCTGCACGACCCCGGGCAGGTCGTAACGCTCCACCAGCTTGCGCGCGAATTGCTGCTGCGCGAGCAACGCAAACACGACAAGAAAGTTCGGCACATGGATCAGCATCTCGCGCGTCGGCGTCATCCACAACGTCGCCAGTGCGGTGACGGTGAGTGCCGTCCAGAACAGCAGGGCCTCGCGACTTCGTCGCCAGCCGGCGAATGCGAACGCGCCCGCCGCCATCAGCGCAAGCACCCACACGCGCTCCCGTTCCGGGATATATTCACGCACCCACCAGATTGTCATGGCGAGCGCCACCCAACGGTAAGCCATTGCGAGTTTCAACAGCGGCTCGCGCACCCGCGCGCTGCTCTCCGGTTTGCGTGCAAACCATCGCCATGTTGCGAATGAAAGCAGGTTCAACGCGGCGACGGGCGCAAGCGAGAAGAACCATTCCGGCCTGGCTGAACCTGAAATACGCAACGCGAATTGCCCGCAGCTCACGATCAGGAAGATTTGTGCGAACGCCGCCAACGGCCAGGCACGGGTGAACACACCGTATGCCGTCGCGCCCAACGCCAGCGAGCTCGTCACTACGAGCCATTGCGATGGTGAACATTCCGGCCTGAGCCAGATCAGCGTGACAATGACGAGCAACGCAGCATAGGCACATTGGAAC
>CAZFNB010000143.1:0-6280 GCA_964520235.1 uncultured Bifidobacterium sp.
CCCGGGCAATATCAGGACACGGATCCGCAGTTCGGGCGGTGGTTGTTTGAGTTCATCGTGTTCGGGCAATCCGCGTACGAGCGATTCCACGAGGCGCGAGCCGAGCCAGCCGGCAGCGCCGGTGACAAGAACAAGATTGGTGTTGAGGTTCATCTGTCAGAGTTTGCCAAGGAACTTCAGCGCATTGCGCCGGGCCAGCGCCATGACCGAACCTTGCGGATTCACGCCGGGCGCTGTGCAAAGAAGGCTGGCGTCGTTGACGAACAGATTCTTGAAGCCGTGGACGCGTCCAAACGAATCCGTGGCACAGCGAGATTGGTCTTCGCCCATCGGGCACGATGAGAACAGGTGGATCGTCATCAAGTTCGCGAGGCCGTCTGGCAACATGTCCGGCAGTTTGCTAAGGCAGCCGTCGCAGCGCAACACCGGGCCGCGTGTCAGGCTGGGGTAAAGTTCCGTCGCCCCGGACGCGAAAAGAATTTCCGCGAGCTTGCGAAAACCGTCGGCAAGATTTCGTCGGTCGGTTTCAGACAACGTGTAGCGCACGAGTGGATCTCGGAAAGCCGGCAGCGTGCGGATGTTGCCGCGTCCTTCGCTCGTGATCATCGCGTAATAAATCGCCTGTCGCTGCCATGTGCTTTCGACCTGTCGCGCCGCATCCGGATGATCAAGCAGACCGAGAGCGAGATAGGCGGCTGAACTGATCGAGCACCCAAAACCGAGTCGTGGCGAAAATTCCTTCACCTGATGAACGGGCACGCCCATGTCGGCGGAGTTCACGGACTCGGGAAACTGGGCCACGATTTTCACCGTGGGATGAACTTGCAGGGAATCGCCAATGTTGCGTGTGATGCCGCTGCGGCGGAGCAGGGTGGGTGTGTGAACGGCTCCGGCGCAAAGGAAAAGAGCCCCGGCAGTGATGCGAATCGGATCGCCGGTTTTGCGCGTCGCTTCAACGAGCCAGCCAGGGTCGTTTTGCGAAATCCGATTCGCGCGTGTGTTTGACAGAAGTTTTCCTCCGGCCTTGAGGAAGCGCGGGATGAACGTCTCCGTCATGGACTGCCTTTTACCTGAGCCATCTTTCTCGTGACGGAACCAGCGCGGGACTTCGAGTGACTTCCAGCCAAGCTTCAGCGCCCCATCGTGGAGTTTCAGCGATGCGGGCGGAGCGGGGCAGGGCAGCGGTGAGACGGAAACGTCCCGCTCACACGATTCAAATTGCGGCGACAAATCCGCATCAGCCAATGCCTCCACCTGAAATTCCTTTCGCCAGCGCTCAAGAATGTCCGGTGGCGTGCGATGGTATAGTCCGCTGTTGATCTCGCTCCCGCCGCCGACGCACCGGCCTTCCACGTAGGCGATTTTATTTTTGCCCATCGCCACGGTCTGTCCGCCGTTGCGGTATTTCTGAAGCATCTCCTCCAGCGTGAACGGTGTGCAGGAACTGAGCGGCAGATGATCGCCTTCCTCGACCAGCAAAACATTCCGCCCGGCTTCGGCAAGGAGGCAGGCGGTGATCGCCCCGCCCGGCCCGCTGCCGATGACGACGATCTCAGCGCGGAGTCCGTTGGGTGGAGCGCCGGTCTCCGACCCGGCGTGCTTCATTTCGCCTTGAGATTCGTGCCGGGTCGGAGACCGGCGCTCCGTGTCGCGGCTGTAAAGCGCAAGTGTTGTCAAACTTTCAAAGTAGCGGATCAGGTCGCGCTGAAAGCTGATGCCAGAGTTTTTCCACGCGGCAATTTGGCCGGCGCGTTGCTCGATGGATTGCCGATGAAATCTTTTTCCGCGTGTCAGTCCCAGGAGATCGAATCCCAGAGTCGCGATCAACATCGGCGCACGGAGGTAATCCGGCATTTGCGCGCGTTGCGTGAGAATGAATTGCGTGAGGTCGTTGTGTGGTGGGCCAAGCCTGGAAGAGTCGTTGTGTGGATGCGCCATCGAGTAAGCCAGCGCGGACGCGACATCGTGAAACCACTGTTGGCCCGGCGGTTTCATGCTAATGACCGGTTGCCAGCAGCATCACGCCGACGGTCAGCGCGGCTATCGCATAACTCACCCAATCCTTGATCGCAAAGACCACCGGGTCGTCATGCATCTGGCCGCGATGCGCGAGAAACCAGACGCGTGCGATCCAATAAAGCATCAATGGACAGACGAGCAGCAGCAGCACGGGGTGTTTGTAGAGAAGCGCCACCTGGGGGCTGTTCACGTAAAGCGCCAGAACAAGCACGGAGAGAAATCCACAGATCAATCCGAGCGTGGCGACAAGTTCGAGGTCGCCCGAAGTGTAGCCGCGACCCGAGACTTCTGCCCGATGTTGTTCCCGCACCTGTCGCAACTCCTGGAAGCGTTTCATCAAGGCGAGGCTCAGGAAGATGAACATGGAAAACATCAGCAGCCAGGCCGAGAATTCGATGCCGGTCACCAGATGACCCGCGATGAGTCGCGACGTGTAAAGACCGGCGAGGATGAACACATCCAGCAATGCGACACGTTTTAGCTGGAGCGAATAGGCTGTTGTGGCAGCCGTATAAACCACAAGCAGCCAGAGCAGCTTTGGCTCGACGCAGAGTGCGACACATGCGCTGCCCAGAAGCAGGAGCGGCGACAGGACCAATCCGGCTTGAAGCGGAAGCGTTCCGGCGGCGAACGGGCGGTTGCGCTTGGACGGATGCTGGCGGTCCGCATCCAGGTCCATCAAATCATTCAGCAGATAAACTCCAGATGCGCAGAGGCAAAAGGCTGCGAACGCACCGAAAGCCGACAGCAGCGGCCAGAACACAAGCTGGTGCGAGGTGATGACCGGAAGAAACACGATGAGATTTTTCACCCATTGATGCGGGCGCAGACATTTCATCAGCGCAGCGGCTTTTGAATCCGTGGAGAGAAATGTTTTTCCAACTTTGGCCCGTTGCGATGCACTGTCTGCCAGACTTTGCGATGCGTTGACGACCACGGCCTCGCGCACGCCATCCCATACGGCAAGATCCACGGACGAATTGCCGGCGTAATCGAAACCTCTCGCGCCGAATCTCTTTTCCAGCGCGAGACGCTTGGCGTTGTCGCGCAGATTGGTCTGACCATCGCTGGCCATCACCTCATCAAACAGGCCAACGTGCGCGGCAACGGGCTTGGCCATCTCAATGTCGGAAGCTGTTGCCAGAATGAGCTTGCGGCCATAGCGTTTCTGTTCTCGCAGCCATCCGAGAAATTCCTCGTGATAGGGCAGGGCGGCGGCATTGACCTGAACACGCGCGGCGAGTTGCTGTTTCAGATGTGCGCGTCCGCGCATCCACCAGAACGGGACAAGCAGCGCGGCAAATGGATTTTGCCGGAGCAGGCGCACAAACGATTCCCACAACATGTCCGTGCGGATGAGCGTGCCATCCAGGTCCACGGCAAGCGGGACTGGATTGTTGTTCGATTCCGTTACGGCTGAAGGCATGCGCGGGAACAGTCTGCCAAGGGCGTTGCACGTTGACAAGCGGCGGCGGTCTGAAATGCTGACGGCGCGTGATCCGAAAGCTCGCAGGCATTTACGGCGTCACCTTCGCGTTGGTGTTCGTGTGGAAGGTGGCGCTGCTGATTTTTACCGCGCAACCGGTTCCTGCGAACGACTCTTTTTTTTACGACGGTGCGGTGGTGAATCATCTGCTCCACGGCAGGTACGTTAATCCGTCGCTGGCTCAAGTGTTGCCGATTTCGGCAAATGAAATCTATTCCGCCTATCCGCCGTTGTATCATCTGACGTTGTTTGGCTGGATGAAACTCTGCGGCACCAGCGCCATGTCGCAGATGTGGTTTCATGTTTTGCTCTTCGGTGCATTTGAACTGGCGTTGCTCGGGGTGTTTCGCCGCCTGAAAACACCTGCGCCCTGCGTGAACCTGGCCGGTTTGTTTTTGTTTTCGATCACGTTTCAAGACCGGCCGGACAGTCTCGCGCACTGGCTTGGAATGCTCGCGGTCTATGCGGCAGTGCGCTCGCGGGGAACTCTCGATGTCGCCGGTGGAGGTAAAAGCAGCCCAGGCTGGAGCTGGATTGCAACAGCGCTTGTGGTGCTCACGGCTTGCACGAGCCTGCAGATAGGCGGATTCTACTTTGTGCTCGTCTGGTTGCTGCGTCGTGTTTGTAAAATCTTCAATGGCGAGCCGTTGCCGGTGGGAGCGATGATGGCGGCGTGGCTTGTTCCGGTTGGGCTCGTATGTTTGGTGAAGTTTGGCTTCCCGCATTTGTGGGCAGGCTTCAAGGAACACGCTGAACTTACTCCCACATTCACTGGCTTCCGTCTGCCCGCGGCTTCGGATTTGCTGAAAATATTTCGCACAGTGCCCGGTCTGTTCATGGCGACTGTGATGATGCGGTGGGCATTGCGGCGCGGGGATGTCCACATGCCGAACCGCTTTTTGCTGACAGCCGTGAGCGCAGTCATCGTCTCGCTGGCTGACGTGGGCGGCGCGTTGTTTGTGCTCACGCCGAATCTGGTGGCGATTGCGAACTATGCGCAGCCGCTCGTCATGGGATGCTTCCTGGCATTGCTGGCCGGTGCGCGTCTGGAAAAGGCGCTGCCGCGAATCGCTGTCGTTGCCACACTTGTCATCGTGATGTTGGTTTCAGTTCGCGCCATCGGCATGACGACCTGGGGTGTGCTGTGCAGTCGAGATGTCAGCCATGCCTCGGCACTTCAAATCATCAATCGCGAGCTTGATGCCACGCCACCCCAAAGCACAGTCGTGGTTTCGTCCGCTTATCTATATGATGTGGCGCGCCGTGATCATGTGCAATGGATACACTCGGACTGGCCGGGCAAGCCGGATTCCGAACTTCCGAATTGGGAGATGGACGCGCTTGTGGCGCTGCAGCCGGCGAGATTGATTCTGACCCAGTTCGATTACCATCGCCGCTACGAATCCGTGCTGGCTGGTTTGTCGGGCCAGAAAAATCTTGTCACGTTCGAGGTGAAGCATTTCACACACACACGCACACCGGATTCGATCCGTTCGATGCAGAAAGTCGTGCAACATGTTTCGTGGTCGCCGGTCATCGTTGAATTTTCGTGGAAGCCGCGCTTGGAATGACGATAAGCTGAACCTGTCGCTGACAAACAAATGAGAACAATCAAACTTGGAAACAGTTCGTTGACAAGCAGCCGGCTATGTTACGGCTGCTGGCGTATCGCTGGAACGCGGGATCAATTCAAAAATCAGGCGGAGGCCGAGGCGGGCGGGCGGGCGGCATTGATCGCGGCTTACGAATCCGGCTACACACTGTTCGATGGCGCGGACATCTACGGCGGTGGTCAGGCGGAGGTGATTCTTGGCAAGACCTTGCGGGAAGTGTCCGGGATGCGTGAGCGCGTTCTTATCACCAGCAAATGTGGTGTACGACATGCAGGCTCGCCCAATCCTGATTCGCCACAGCGTTGGGATTTTTCGGCGGAATACATCGTCCAATCCTGTGAGCAATCTCTGAAGCGTCTCGGGGTCGAGACGATTGATCTCTACATGCTGCATCGTCCGGACTATCTCGCCGACCCGCACGAAATTGCCGGCGCGTTCGTGCAGCTTTACGACGCAGGAAAGGTGCGGTTCTTCGGCGTCAGTAATTTCAGGCCATCACTGGTCAGCACGTTGCAGGTGGCGTGTCCGTTGCCGCTCTTGGTGAATCAGGTTGAAATCAGCCTCGCACAACGCGCCGTGTTCGACGATGGCACGCTTGATCAATGTCTCGAGCGTAACATCACGCCGATGGCTTGGAGTCCGCTCGGAGCGGGACTGCTTGGGGACGGCGCGAAGCGTTTGCTACCCGCGCAACAAGGCTACAAGACCGATGCCATCGTGAAAGTGCTGGATGAAATTGCCGCAGCGCGTGGCGTGAGCCGGACAGTCATCGCCTTCGCATGGCTCTTGAAGCATCCCAGTAAAATCATTCCTATCGTTGGCACGACCAATCCACAGCGCATCCGCGAAGCTGTCAAAGCAACGGAGTTCGAGATTACACGCGAAGAGTGGTATCGGCTGTTTGTTGCTGCTCGTGGTGAGCCATTGCCTTGATTTCAAAGCTGGATTTGAATTTTTTTCCGCGCAGACATTCACCCAACACCGTCCAGTTAAGTGAGTTGAGCAAGTCATCAAGTTTTGTGCAGTTAATGGGAAATATTCCTTGAAATTATCCTTCGCCCTGATACAAACAAGTCATTCGCGTGCGCAGTCGGATTAAATTTCCGGTTGCATCCAGACTCAGACAAAAACTCAGAATAACCATTGCAGTGGCTGCAATGGT
>CAZFNB010000144.1:0-6213 GCA_964520235.1 uncultured Bifidobacterium sp.
GATGAGTTCGTGGCGGATGTCTTCGGCAAGCGAGGTGAGTTGTTCCGGCGTGAGTTTCTTCACGTGCAACGGTTCTTTCACCATGTCGAGGTATCGGCTCATATCTTTATTTCAAAATTCCGGGATCAAAATTTACCGCTGTGAAGCGATCAGTCTTCCGACGAATCGTCCGTGGCGAGCGGTTTTAGTTTGAATTCGCCGCCGGCCGTCTTTTCAAGTTGCTGCACTTTGAGTTCCGCCTCCGCGAGTTTTTCCTGGCAGGCGCGGGCCAGCTTCATGCCTTCCTCGTATTTCGAGAGAAGGCTTTCGAGCGGCAGGTCGCCGGATTCCATCGCGTCCACGATGGATTCCAGTTTTTTCAAGGCTTCTTCAAACGGCGGGCCTGCCTTGGCGGGATTGGTCGTCCCCGCGCTTTTGGGCGGATTCGGCACGGGCAAATCGTAACAAAACCATGGCACGCGTAAAGTTCGGAGTCGCTGCGCACTTTACAGCAACGCCAGCGCGCCGAGGACCGCGGCAACAAACCAGATCACGAGCACAGCGGTGGTTTTGGTCAATCCCGCGCGCACAAGGCGGTGCGAAAGATGGTTCGTGTCGCCGATGTAAAACGGCTTACCCATCCGCGTGCGAAGCAGTACCACCCATGCCAGATCGCCGAGCGGCACCGCCAGCACGAGCAAAGGAGAAATCACCGCCCATGGACGCGGTTCGGCCTTGTTGTAGAAGTGCGGCAGGATCGCGAGCACGGCGAGAAGGTAACCGACCAGATGACTTCCCGAATCTCCGAGGAACGCGCGGGCGCGCGGAAAATTGTGCGGCAAAAAGCCGAGCAACGCGCCGCAGATGAGGAACGCCATTGCCGCCACCAGATATTGTCCCTGCGGATCCGGCCCGCGCATCGCGGCGACAAGACCGAACAGCGCCGCACCGATCGCACCCAGGCCGGAGCAGAGACCGTTCATATTGTCCATGAAGTTGAACGCATTGATGACCGTGAGCAGCCACAGGATCGTGACGGCGTAGCTGAACACGACGTTCGGCACGAACAACGTCACGCGCACACCCGCCGCCGCCACGACGAGCGCGATCAGGAATTGCCCGGAGAATTTTGTGAGCGGCTTGAGTTCGTGCCGGTCATCGAGCAGGCCAAGGATCGTCATGCCTGCCGCACCGAAAGCGATGGCTCCGAGTTGCAGCGCGCGTTTGTTCAAACCGTGGAGCAGGGGGGTGGCGTTGGATTCGCCGATGAGATTGAACTTGAGCAACGCGGTTGCGACCGCCAGTGGCACGAGCAGGCCTGTCAATACCGCGAGTCCACCGGCTAGCGGGATGGGCGAGTCGTGAATCTTGCGATGCCCCGGGTCATCCACCAGTCCGCCGCGCACGCACCACGCGCGCCAGAGCGGCAGCGAAGCGAAAGCGACGACCAGCGCGCTGGAAAACGCGGCGAGATAAATGTTGGAAGGAAAGTTCACTTGAATTGCAGACCGCGACCGGCCGCCTGTTGCCGGTAAAGATTGTAGATGTCGTTCACCATTTGCTCGACCGGAAAATGTTCGCGGACGAATTGCTGGCCGTGCTGGCCGAGACGCAAACGCAGATGGGCATCGTTGGCCAGGAGCAGGAGACGTTCGGCAACGAGGTTGATGTGGCCTGTGCGTACGAGGAAGCCGGTCTGGTTGTCGAGGCAGATTTCGTCGGCACCATCAAAGTCGTAGGCGATGACGGGTTTCCCGGCGGCGAGTCCCTGCGGCAGCGCGCGGGACAGGGCTTCGCGATAGGAAAGGTGTGCGACACAATCCATGATGCCGATGAGTTGCGGCACTTCATCCGGTTTCACGAGGCCGGTGAAGATGACCCGATCTGCGATGCCAATGTCACGCGTCATGGCTTCGAGTTGCGGGCGGAGGATGCCGTCGCCAACGATGAGGAGGCGGGCTTGCGGGCATTGCGGGACGATTTTCTGAAATGCCTGGAACAAATCCTCGTGACCTTTGAGCGGAAAGAGCCGGGCGATTTTGCCGATGACGAATGCGTCCTGCGGGATGCCGAGTTTCGCGCGGAGCGCGGGGTCGTTGGTGGCACTGATGAACGGGTCCACTTTGAATCCGCTGAAGACGCGGGTGTACATTTCCGGGCGGCCAATCCCGGCGGCGAGGTAAAGCCTCGTCATCGCGCCGGCGGAGCAGAGGAAGTGCGTGGTGAATTTTGCGGCGTAGCGTTCGGCGGCGGTGAAAACTGAATTGGCCATCGTTCCCTGAAACGGGCCGAACGACGGGCCGTGAATGTGATGGATGATGACAGGCACGCAGGCGCGTGATGCGGCCATGCGGCCCAGAATTCCCGCCTTGCCGCTGTGAGTATGAACGATGTCGGGCTTCTGTTGCTTTAGCAGTCGCGTCAGGTGGTTGAGCGCGAGAAAATCCTTCCACGGATGAACCGGGCGGACGAGTGAGGGGACGATCGTCAGCAGTCCGGGACAGCCGGCAAAACTTTTTTCCATCGAACCTTCCGGCCCGGTCGTCGGGCCGGAGATGAGTTGGACGGTCACGTCCGGTTTGTGGCGCAGTCCGAGGACGGTGGCGACGGTGTTTTCCTGTGCGCCGCCGACGACGAGTCGCGTGATGATGTGGGTGACGCGCATGGCGTCATTTGGTTTTCGCGGGCGCGGGTGAGCGGTATTCGCGGACGCGATTGGAGACGATGAGCCATTCGGCAGAGTTGGTCGGCGCGTGGGAGAGGTAGGATTCGTAGTGGCGGAGGACGGTGTTGGTGTCGCCTTTGCGCAGGGCGATTTCAGCGAGACCGAAGTCCACCTGGTGTGCCGTGGGCGCAAGACGCTGGAGAGCCTCGTAATCCTTGCGGGCTTCGTCCAGACGGTCGGCGCGGAGTTTTGTGATGGCGCGGTTGAGGAAGGCGGATGCGTTGTTGGTTTCAGTGTTCAACACGGTGTCGAAAGCGGCGATGGCGTCGTCGAAAATGCCCGCCTGCAATGAGAGCGTGCCTTTGCTGAAAATGAGACTGATGTCGTCGGGGAAAATTTCGAGCTGGCGGCCCACGATGGCGAGTGCGTTGGTGAAATAGCCCTGCTCGGTGTAGGTGCGGTTGGCAGCGGCAAGAACGGTGGGGTTGTTCGGACGTTTTTGCACCTCGGCTTCGATCAAATGCATCGCTTTGTCAGCTTCGCCTTTTGCGAATAGCGCCGTGGCCTCCATTGCGAACAAATCAACGAGGTTGGTTTGCGCACCGGGGGTCCGGGCGGCGCAGTCGCGGACTTCCTTGAGGTAGTCGAGAGCGAGGTCGGGGAGATGGGTGCTGGTGTGGATTTGCGCAAGCCAGAGGCGGCTGGGGATGTCGTTGGTGACGAGGCTGCGCACGCGGGCAAAGCAATCGGCGGACTGGCGCAGGTTGCCGCCGCGCAGGAACACGTAGCCCTGGCCGAAGCAGAGCGTAGGTTCGTCGTAAGGCCCGTTCTGATTCAGGGCGGATTCCCAGGAGCGAAGCTTGCCGAAGCTGTTTTCAATGTCGGATTGGGTGAGGGCCTTGAAGCTCTTGCCGGCGCGGTAATCGCGATTGAACTCAAGGTTGACCTCGGCGGCGGCGTTGTCGGGATTAAGTTTGAGCGCTGTTTCAAAATGGCGCGCAGCTTTCTCGAATTCACCGGCCTTCTGGAGTTGCACCCCCCACCACACGAGGGAGCGGGAGTAATGTGCGCCAGCCACCAGCGCCATCTGGTTTTTTTCCGGCCGGAGGTAGATGGCTTCAAAAAACTTTTCGGCCAGGTTCTGCACACGATTCGGATCTGGCGGAGTGGTTTGAGCGAGGATGACCGGGAACAGGTTCTTGCAGGCGTTGTCCCAGAATTCCTCGTTCTGTGAGACCGTTTGCGCATCCGGTGGCGGCGGCACGAGAAATCCGGTGGGGTAAGTCTTGAGATGCAACGCCAGTCCGTGGGGCAAAGGTTGGAATACCTCGAAGTAATAACCGAAGCTCGGTTGAAGGTAGGTGAGGTTGTTGCTCTTGGCGAGGCTCATCATGTTGGCGACAAGCGTGCCGTCTTCGATGACTTCCAAATCCGCCTGTGCGGGCCAGGGTTGCCATTTGCCCGGGTGTTTCCTGGCAAGGAAGTTGTGATAGGCAGGGGATTTGAGCAGGAAGCTGTGAGCGGGAACGTAGTCCGCTTGTTTGCCGTTATCCGCCAGCCACGCTTTGGTCAGCATCAAATGATCGGAGTCATCCGCAATCAGAATGCCGCTTTTCGGCAGACCATCCGCCGTGGCGGCGGCGAGTTGTTTCAGCACCGGGCCGTTGGTGATCCGGATTTGGGGAAGGTTGCGATAAAGCAACGCGGCAGGCGCGGTGACAAAAAGCACGATGACAAAAACAACCGCAGCGCGCTCTGTTGTTTTCGCAAAGCCGGTGGCGGGTCGTAACCGCGTGCCGAGCGCGCGGAACGCCAGGAGAAAGTAGCCGCTGAAGTAGCCGATGTTCAGCGCGCCGAGATAGTAGAGCGTCAGAAAGGAGAAGTATTTGATGAACGCGTAATCGTGCGTTGCCGCCAGTCTGCGCGGGCTGAACGCGGGATCCAGGCTGACCCAGAGACACGCGAGCAGAACGATCAAATGCATGAGATGGAAAATCAGTGTCGTGAATATCACGCCGATTTTGCTCGGATCGCCGAACGATGCAGCCCAGCGGATGGAAAACAGGAACACGGGAATGATCGAATACAGCGCCATCAGCAACAGGGTCGTTTTTGGGAAGACGAAGATAAGCTGTTTTTGGATGAGAAGAGTTGCCTTGAGATACTGCCAGAACGTGTAAGGCGAATCCGCTGCGCTGCTGGCAACCAACGGCATCACCAGATAGAGCAACAGTCCCGCGAGCCCGAACAGCGCAATGCGACCGAGAAATCGCAGATTGAAGAACAGGAGCTTCCGTGTCCACACCAGCGAGACGATGAAAAGCGGGAAGTAGGCGATCATCGAAAGATTGTTCGCCATGCCGGCGGCAAACACGAATGCCGCCCGGTAGAGCCGCGATTCCTTCTCGTCAATCCGGTACTCGAGGATGCAACGAATGACGTAGGCAAAAATCAGCAGGTCGAGCATTTCCACAGTGCTGTTTGTGGCGTGTTCCCAGAAGGTCAGTTGAAGCCCGCACACGAACGCAGCCATCAAGGGTGGAATCCACGCGAGCGGGATGGTGAGCAGCGCGAATTCGTGATCTTCACGATCACGCTGGGCGCGTGTTCGATCGTGGGGGAGCAAAGAGACCGAGCGCGCCAGTTGCCAGAGGGTCAGCGCGGCGCAGATTGCGGAGAACAAATTCAACGCGGCGGGGATCCTGTGTTCGGGCAGCCAGCGAAGGGGATATGTGAGGAGGTAATAGACCGGGGCTTGATTTTCAGGCTGGTTGGTCCAGCCGGCGGTCCGGGCGGCGGCCACGGGAGAACCTGTCAACGAGGTCCAGTCGCCCAAAAGCGAAAGCCACGGGTTGACGGTGGTAACGTAAAATGCAAGCGCTGTTGCTGCTATGATCCACGGAAGCCATTTCAGTGTGAAGAGGCTTGTGCTGTCCGTCGGTCTGACTGATTTCATGCGGTGCGTCAGTTGAAAGGATGCGTTGGCCGTTGGCAAGATTACTTTGTCACGCAGCGCAGGTCGGCCACGCACTCGACGTGTTGCGTTTGTGGAAACATGTCCAACGGAGTCACCCGGTTCACTGTAAAGACACCGTCGCCGCACAAAATGTTCAAGTCCCGCGCCATCGTGGCGGGATGACAGGAAACATAAACAATCTGCGCGGGTCGTTGTTCACGCAATAATTTCAGCGTTTCTGGCAGGCAGCCTTTGCGTGGCGGATCAATCAACACACTCGTGGCTTCGGGTGAAAAACGATTGATGAGCGACGGCAATGCCTCCTCTACCGTGGCGGAAATGAATTCCCCATTTGTGACCTTGCGCGCGGATGCGTTGTGGCGCGCGGCGGCGATCGCCTGGCGGTCATATTCGACGCCGACGAAGGATTCCACCGTGCCGGCGAGTTCGATGCCGAAGAATCCGACGCCACAGTAAAGATCAACGAGATGTTTTGTCCGGGCGTCTTTGAGCGTATCGCGCACGGTTTGCACCAGGCCTGGCAGCAGAAAGAAATTGTTTCAGTGTCTTCCCAATAGCCCTGTGATTCGAGACATTCGGGGCGGTTTTTCGA
>CAZFNB010000145.1:0-6207 GCA_964520235.1 uncultured Bifidobacterium sp.
CAGCGATTGATTCCGCCGCTGGCGAAATGGTCATCAACCGCATCATTGATAACGCCAGCGTCGCACTCGCGGCTATAAATCGAACGCCCGTTGCCAATGCCCGCACGCAGGCGCTCGCGCATCCGCGCGCAAAGGGCGCGGCTTTGTTCGGCGTGCCGTCGTCGCAGCGATTCGATTGCGAATGGGCCGCGTGGGCCAACGGCGTCGCCGTGCGCGAACTGGACATGCACGACACGTTTCTCGCGGCGGATTATTCGCATCCCGGCGACAACATCCCGCCGCTGCTCGCCGTGGCGCAGCAATGCGGTTGCTCTGGCGCACAACTGCTGCGCGGCCTTCTCGTCGCCTACGAAATCCAGATGGATCTCGTGCGCGCGATTTGCCTGCACGAGCACAAGAAGGATCACATCGCGCATCTGTGTCCGTCCGCCGCCGCCGGCATCGGCGCGATGCTCGGCCTCGACACCGACACGATTTATCAGGCGGTTCAGCAGGCGGTGCATGTCGGATTTTCCACGCGCCAATCGCGCAAGGGCGAGATTTCCAGTTGGAAAGCCTATGCGCCCGCGCACGCCGGCAAACTTGCAGTCGAAGCCGTGGATCGTGCGATGCGCGGTGAGAAAAGTCCGTCGCCGATTTACGAGGGCGAAGACAGCGTCATCGCGTGGATGCTCGGCGGCAAGAATGCGAACTACGACGTGCCGTTGCCCGCGCCCGGCGAACCGTGCCGAGCGATCCTCGATTCCTACACGAAGGAACATTCCGCCGAGTATCAGGCGCAGGCGTGGATTGACCTCGCGTTCAAGTTGCGGAAACAAATCGCCGACCTGAAGGGCATCCGCGAGATCGTCATTCACACGAGCCATCACACGCATTTCGTCATCGGCACAGGCGCGAACGACCCCCAGAAGTCCGACCCGAACGCCAGCCGCGAGACGCTCGATCACAGCATCATGTTCATCTTCGCCGCCGCGCTGCACACCGGCTTCTGGCATCACGTGAAGAGCTACGCGCCCGAAGTCGTGAAGCATCCCGAAGTCGTCGCGCTCTGGAAAAAAATCACGACACGCGAGGACGCCGAATGGACGCGCCGCTATCACTCAATTGATCCAAAGGAAAAAGCCTTTGGCGGCCGCGTCGAAATTACTTTCAACGACGGCAAGAAACTTGTGGACGAAATCGCCGTGGCCAACGCGCACCCGCTCGGCGCGAAACCGTTTGGCCGCGCCGATTACATCCGCAAATTTGAAACACTCACGGAAGGATTGGTTGCACCCGGGGAATCAAAGCGCTTCCTGCAACTCGTCCAGCGTCTGCCTCAACTGACTGCGGCGGAGATTGGCGAACTGAACGTCGCGCTACCGTCGGATAAACTGACTTGCTCCGTGCGCGACCAGCGAGGAATCTTCTGAATCCGTGAAACTGCAACACACAACGCAGGCGGCAGGTAGGGCGCGTCACTCCGTGCGCGCCGTTCGTGGCAGGCGTTGCAGCGGCGCGCACGGAGTGACGCGCCCTACCCACTGATATGTTGTCCTCAACTAAATCCACTGCCGAGAAGCGCAAGGAATTCCGAGCGGCGCTTGCATCCGGCAAGCTGCTGCGTATGCCCGGCGCATTCTCGCCGCTCGTGGCGATGGCGATTCAGCGTCACGGTTTCGATGGCGTCTATGTTTCCGGAGCGGCGCTGTCTGCAGATTTGGGTTTGCCTGACATCGGATTGACGACTCTGACAGAAGTTGCCGCACGCGGTGGTGCGATTGCACGCGCGACAGATTTGCCGTCGCTCATTGACGCGGACACCGGCTTCGGTGAAGCGTTGAACACGGCGCGCACGATTCAGACCTTGGAAGACGCAGGTTTGTGCGGCTGTCATCTTGAAGACCAGGTGAACCCGAAGCGATGCGGCCATCTCGACGGCAAATCGCTCGTCACCACACAGGCGATGGTTGAAAAGTTGCGCGCGGTCATCGGCGCGCGGCGCGACAAGAATTTCCTCCTCATGGCACGCACGGATGCGCGGGCTTCCGAAGGCTTGGACGGCGCAATTGCGCGGGCGAAGGCTTACGTTGACGCTGGCGCAGACGCGATTTTCCCTGAAGCACTGGCGGACGAAAGTGAGTTCGAGAAGTTCCGCAAAGCCATCAAAGTTCCGCTGCTCGCAAACATGACCGAGTTTGGCAAAAGCAAATTGCTGACAGCGAAGCAACTTTCCGATCTCGGCTTCAACATCGTGATTTATCCGGTGACGACGTTGCGCCTTGCGATGAAGGCGGTGAACGACGGCTTGGCGACCATCAAGGGCGAAGGCACGCAGGAATCCGTCGTGAGCAAGATGCAAACGCGTGCAGAGCTTTACGAATTGATCCGTTACAAGGATTACGAGCAGTTCGACAAAAACGTTTTTAATTTCAAACTGTAGCAGCCGACGTGAGTCGGCTCATTTTGATCAGAGCGGACTGACGTCCGCTGCTACAAAAAGCAGACATGAACGACGAGACGATTCATCAAGGTCTTGACGGCGTGATCGTGGACACCACCGCGATTTCCAAGGTCATGCCCGAGATCAATTCGCTCGTGTATCGCGGCTATCCAGTGCAGGAGCTCGCGGAGCATTGCAGCTTTGAGGAGGTCGCCTGGCTCATCTGGCACGGTGAGTTGCCGAACGCGAAACAGCTCGCTGAGTTTCATACCACCGAACGCAGTCAGCGCGACATCAGCAAGGATTTGCTCGCGGTCATCCAAAAATCCCCGCGCACGGCGCATCCGATGGACGTGCTGCGGACGGCGGTGAGTTTTCTGGGAATGGAGGACGCGGAACTGGCAACGAAAAATGATGCGGCGACAAACTTGAAACGTTCCGTCGCCATGCTCGCAAAAATCCCCACGATGGTCGCGGCGTTCTATCGCTTTCGCAAAGGACAGGAATTCAATCCGCCGCGCAAAGACATCGGCTTCGCGGAAAACTTCTTTCACATGGTGTTCGGCAAAATACCTGCGCCGGAAGTCGTGAAAGCGTTCGACGTGTCACTAATTCTTTACGCCGAGCACGGCTTCAATGCGTCCACGTTCACCACGCGCGTCATCACTTCGAGCCAGTCGGATATTTACAGCGCGGTCGTGGGCGGCATTGGTTCGCTGAAAGGCCCGTTGCATGGCGGCGCAAACGAGGCGGTGATGCATCTGCTGCTGGAAGTCGGCGACCCGGCCAGGGCCAAGGATTGGATGCTCACTGCGCTGCGCGAGAAACGCGTCGTGATGGGCTTCGGCCATCGCGTCTATAAGAGCGGGGATTCCCGCGTGCCGACGATGACGAAATACATGCGCCAGATGGCCGACTTCACCGGCAATAAAAAGTGGCTGGAGATTTCCGATGTCCTCGCAGCCACGATGATCGAGCAGAAGAAGATTTATCCGAACCTCGATTTTCCGAGCGGCCCGGCCTATTACATGATGGGCTTCGACATTGATATGTTCACGCCGTTCTTCGTGATGGCGCGCATCACCGGCTGGACGGCGCACATCATGGAGCAACAGGCGCACAACCGCCTCATCCGTCCGCTTTCAAAATACACCGGCGCGGCACAACGAAGCGTTATGCCGATCACGAAACGATAAACTTAATTTTCATTTATGAGCAAAACGCTTGAACCTTGTCCCAACTTTATCGGCGGTGAATGGATTGATTCCAAGACCGCTCGCACGCCGGTTTTCAACCCTTCCATCGGCGAAGTGATTTCTGAATGTCCTGTCGGAAACGTTGCTGATGCCAATGCCGCCGTCGAAGCCGCGCATGCAGCATTTCCGGCGTGGATGGAAACGCCGCCGGTCGAACGCGCGCGGATTCTTGGCCGGTTCAAAATGTTGATGGAGGATAATTTCGAGGACATCGTCCGCAGCAACACGCGCGAGCACGGCAAAACGCTCGTGGAATCGCGCGGTGACGTGAAGCGTGGGATGGAAGTCGTCGAGTTCGCGCTGGGCGTGCCGTCGTTGATGATGGGCGAAGTGCTGGAGAACATCGCGCGCGGCATTGATTGCGAAGCGATCCGCCAGCCGCTCGGCGTTTGCGTCGGCATCACGCCGTTCAATTTTCCCGCGATGGTCCCGTTGTGGATGTATCCCATCGCCATCGCGTGTGGTAACACGTTCGTGCTCAAGCCGAGCGAAAAAGTTCCGCTCACGGCTATCAAGATCGCGAAGCTGCTGGAGAAGGCCGGGTTGCCCAAAGGCGTGTTGAACATCGTGCATGGCGGGCGCGACGTGGTGGACGCCCTGCTCACGCATTCGAAGGTGAAGGCGATTTCGTTCGTCGGCTCAACGCCCATCGCCCGCTACATCTACGAAGTCGGCACGAAGCACGGCAAGCGCGTCCAGTCCAATGGCGGCGCGAAGAATTACGTTGTCATCATGCCGGATGCCGACGTGGAAAATTCCACACGGGGTGTCATCGAGGCGGCGTTTGGTTGCGCAGGCGAACGTTGCATGGCGGGATCAACTGCTGTCGTCGTCGGCGGCGCGGAGAAAACAGTTTTGCCTACGCTCGTCGAAGCTACGAAGCGCATCAAAGTCGGCCCGACCGACCGCGAGAAGCAGCCGGACATGGGAGCGGTCATCACCAAGCAACACGCCAATCGCGTGCAGGAATTGATTTCCATCGGCGAACAACAAGGCGCGAAAGTTCTCGCGGACGGTCGTGGCGTGAAAGTTTCCGAAGCGCCGAATGGTTTTTATGTCGGCGCGACGATTCTCGACCACGTGCAGAACGGCATGACCGTGGCGAAGGAAGAAATCTTCGGCCCGGTGCTGAACGTGATGCACATGGAAGACCTGGACGCGGCCATCGAGTTGGCGAACAAATCCATGTATGGCAACGGCGCTTCGATCTTCACGCGCAGCGGCAAGGCGGCTCGCGAGTTCAAGCATCGCGCCAAGGCCGGCATGATCGGCATCAACATCGGCGTGCCCGCTTCGATGGCGTGGTTTCCGTTCAATGGCTGGGACGAATCGTTCTTTGGCGACCTTCACATGCAAGGTCGCGAGGGCGTGCAGTTCTTCACGCAGCAAAAGGTGACGACGAGCCGCTGGTTCAGCTACGGCGAAGGCGACATCTGGCATACGGAGAAGAAATAGGAGTCTGATTTCAGCAAAAGGCAATTCTTGCAGCCAGTCACTTTGCATGGCAAAGTGGCGGCATGAAACCGGATCAAGCTGCTGAAAATCTTCAAGTCATCCGCACTCTCATGGAACGCTCTGCCGTGTATCGGCGCGCTCTTGCGCCTGTGATGCTGTATGTTGGTTCTATCGGTATCATTGGAGCTGTGGTGAGTCGCGTTTTCAAGATTGAGTCGAATCTTCATTTCATTGCTTTCTGGTTAGGTGTTTGTTTTGTGGCGGTCTCTGGTGTGTTTCTGCTCGTGCGCCGTGAAGCCGTAAGATCAAGGGAGCCATTCTGGACACCGCCCACACGTCGTGTGGCAGAGGCAATGTCTCCTGCGTTTTTGCTCGGTGCTTTTTATACAGTCATAATTTTTTCGCTTAAAGGTGGAGGGATGGCAGCGGGTTTTCTGCCGTTGATCTGGTCGATTTTCTACGGCTTCGCTCTTCATTCTGCGGGATTTGTGATGCCTAGGATTGTGAAAGTACTCGGTTGGTGTTGTATGATTGTTCCAACTGCAATTCTTGGGCTTGCAGTTCTTCCAGTAATTAAGGAAGCAATCAAGGATTTGGTATTTGTTTTCAAAGGCGGGGAACTCCTTATGGGTCTGACCTTCGGCATGTTTCATTTCCTTGCTGGCATCTACCTCTACTTCACCGAATCTCGAAAGACTGCGCCGTGAACCCCGAGCCATTCCTCAATCTGGATCGTGTGATCCACGAGAAAGGGCGGCTGGCGATCATGTCCATGCTCGCGGCCACGCCGGAGCTTTCGTTCACCGAATTGCGCGACACGCTTGAAATGACCGACGGCAACATCACCACGCACATCCGTACCTTGCAGGAGGCGGGCTACGTGGCCGTGGCCAAGTCCTTCCAGAACAACCGTCCACTGACGACCTGTTCGCTGACGGCATCCGGGCGCAAGGCGTTTGCCGGATACATCGAGCTGCTGGAACAGATACTCCGGCAAACCAAAACAAAATAAAAACATTTGAACGAAACCAAATCAGCAGGGTCTTTTACTTTGTAATACAAAGTTAAAGGCGT
>CAZFNB010000146.1:0-6205 GCA_964520235.1 uncultured Bifidobacterium sp.
CGGAACGCGAAACCTTGCTGAACACGCAGTTCGCCCGTGTCATCGAGACCGAAAAGGATTTGAAGGAGCAACGGGAGGTGCTCGACCGCAAGAGCGCCGGGCTGGAAAGCGCTCAACAGCAATTGATCGAACTCAACCGCCAGCGTCGAGAGCAACTTGAAAAGCTGGCGGGAGTTTCCGCTGCGGACGCCCGGGCGCAGTTCCTCAAGGAGATCGAACTCGAGGCTCTGGCTGATGCCTCTACCCTTGCCCGCCAGATCACGGAAGACGCTCGGGCGCGAGCAGAGGAAAAGGCGCGAAGCGTCATCGCCATCGCGCTCCAGCGTTATGCAGGCAACCAGACGTTGCAAAGCAGCACATCCAGCATCGCCCTTGAGGGTGCAGACATCAAAGGCCGCATCATCGGGCGCGAGGGCCGCAACATCCGCGCATTCGAAAATGCCACCGGCGTGACGGTCTTGATCGAAGACGAACCGGCTGCCGTCATCCTTTCCGCCTTCGATCCCGTCCGCCGCGAAGTCGCACGCGAATCCATGTTGCGGCTGGTCGCGGACGGACGCATCCATCCGACGCGCATCGAGGAAGTCGTCGCTGCCGTGACAGCAGAGATGGATGAAACGATCTTGCGCAAGGGCGAACAAGCCGTCGCGGACGCAGGGCTTCCGCCGATGCACCCGGACATCGTCAAACTGCTCGGCAAGCTTCATTTCCGACAGAGTTACGCGCAAAACCTCCTCGCGCACTCGGTCGAGGTCGCCCACATCATGGGATTGCTCGCGGCGGAACTCGGCGTGGATGTGACACTCGCCAAACGCGCCGGCTTGTTGCACGACATCGGCAAGGCGGTTTCGCATGAAGTCGAAGGACCACACGCTATCGTAGGCGCTGACATCATCAAGCGTTGTGGCGAACCGGAGGCAGTGGTCAACGGCGTGGCATCACATCACAACGACGTGCCGCCGGTCGGCCCGTGGGGAATTCTTGTCAGCGCCGCCGATGCGATCAGCGCATCCAGACCTGGCGCTCGCGCAGAAAGCATGACCACATATCTCAAGCGCGTTGAGGACCTGGAGAAGATTGGTTGTTCATTCCCAGGCGTGGAAAGGTGCTTCGCCCTCCAAGCAGGACGCGAACTAAGGGTGTTCGTTCAACCGCAGTCCATCAGTGACGACGCAGCATTTGGACTGGCACGCTCGATCGCTTCAAAAATCGAGGGTGAACTTCAATATCCCGGCCAGATCCGCGTGACAGTCATCCGCGAAACGAGGTGCGTGGAAATCGCGAAGTAAACCAAACAACGGGTCTCAGGCTCAAGCTCTTCAACGACCTTCCATCATGCCGCCCGGCAGACCGTTTTCCCAGGATTTGGGAGTGTTCCAAGGACGGACGGAGTCGTTGTCAGGGTCCGAGGTGGCGCATCCGGTAAATGCCAGGGTCAAAAGGCCAAGGCCGATGAACAAGAGGAGAATTCTGGAAGCTCGCTTGAGCATGATGCTCATTCCGGCATGTAGGCGGGGATTACTTGATCGCCTTCCATCACATCAGCCAGTTTCCAACCGGGCATCACATTGGCGATGCTCTTGCCCTTCTGTACTTCGCTGACGCGAAGTTTGGCGACGAGTCGGCCATTACGATTGACGAGAAGTTCGCCGTCCTTGAGGACTCGTTCTTCTTCGCCCACATCGATCACAACAAACTCCCACTTGGGATCCGCAACAAGCACCTTGCCTTGAAGGTCGGCAGGAAGTGGAACGCGATAATCCGGGTTCGTGAGCTTGTTGATGACAGCGATCTTTTTGTCCAAGTCACGTTGCAGGCCTTTGTTGACAACCTGCTGCTCGTTCAGCGCACTTTGGAGGTCGGATATCTGCCTGCCCAACTTTGAAATCTGCTCGGGCTTGAAGCCGGTTGCCACGTAAGCTGCCAACTCGGCTTTCGTGTTGTTCAACTCGGTGGTGGTTGAGGTCAATTTTTCGGTGAGTTCCTCAGACTTCTTGGTCGCGGCTTGGGCCATGGTGATGGCGTTGTCGCGCTCCTGTTCGGTTGCGGCGAGCTTTTCCTTGGTCTGATTGAGATCCTTGGTGGTCTTGTCGAGTTCGGCGCGGGTTTTGTCACGTTCACCCTCGGCCTTGACCTTTGCGGTCTTTTCGTCGTTCCGCTGGGTGATGACCGTTTCGAGGTTCTTCTTGACCATTACGAAATTGACCACCCCCGCCGCCAGCGCGGCAAGAATAGCAATGATGAGGCTGATTCGAATCAACATGGCTTTGTCAGATTTTGTGTGACAGGGGCAGACTAAACACGGTGCCGGTATGTGTCAACGACCTTTAACGAGGTTTTGGCGCGGTTCAACTTCCCGAATGGATGGCCGCAGCCCGGGACTTGGGAATTTTGCCGAGGTGAAATATCAGGAAGCCGTGAAGAAACTGCCGCACTGCGCGGGCCTGGACGGCATCGGCGCGCAAACCGGCCATCTCCGCCCAGGGTGTTTCAAGCAGGGTATTCACAAGTTCCTGTGTCTCCGGCGACAGGCGCGTTTCGGGCACGACCGGCTCCAGCCCAAGCACACGAAGCAGTTTCAACTCGAACGCAAAAATCGTCCGCGGCCTGGGCGGCTGTCGTGGAAGCCAGCCGAGAAAATCAGAAAACAATCCGTGCACCTCGGACAACGGCGTGTCGGCCTCCGTGGATTGCTCCACCAGCGCGGCACAGTAGGCTGCCTGCCGCAGCAACCCAAGATCAAGCCGCAGTGCCGCGTGTGTTTCGCGCAAGCTGACCTCGCGCAACGCGTGCAACTCGGAGCGGCGACTCCGCTGAAACGTGAAATCAGCCTCGTAAAACAAATCCAGCTTCCCGGCAAACGGCGACTTCGGTCTGCGCGCCCCTTTTGCGACTGTCGCCACCCTGCCCTGCTCCCGCGTCAGCCAGTGGATGATGAGGCTCGTCTCGGTGAGCGGGCGCGTGCGGAGGACGATGCCGTTGGCGTTCTCAATCATTTGGGCAGGACGGTGCCCGGCGCAGGCGCATATTCGGGAGTCACCGAGCCGAGACTGATGATGTATTTGATCGCCTCAGCCACGGACATTTCCAGTTTCGTGACCTTGTTCTCAGGCACGATGACCAGAAAACCGGAGGTCGGATTCGGCGTTGTGGGGATGAAAACGCAGACGAGCTTCTGCCTCATCCTGGTCTGGATTTCCTCCTGCTCTCCGCCCGTGAGAAACCCGAGCGAATACAAACCCTCGCGCGGATACTCGATCATCACCACGGTTTTGAACGCGGTCTTTTTGTTGAGGCTGAACGCCTCGTTGACCTGCTTGATGGTGCCGTAAATTTTATTCAGCAGCGGCACACGCAACATCGCCGCGTCCAGCCACTCGATGAGGCGCTTGCCGAGATAGTAGCGGGTCAACAAACCCACGATCGCCACCAGCACGACCGCCAGGACGAGAGCGGCCATGCTCCAATACCAGAACATCGGCCCCTTGCCCGCATCTTCGTGCGTGAGAGTTTTGGGTAGGAAAAACAGGAGCAAATCCGTGATGGCAGCGATGGTGCCGAAAAGCCATTTGACGACGGCGAACGTGATCACCGCCGGCAGCACAACGGCCAGCCCGGTGAAAAAATTGCCGCGCCAGCGCGCGAACAAAGACCTGTTCATGCCGCCAGTTTGCCAAAGGCAAACCGCTTCGCAAGCAGGCGCAGCAGCCGGTTTTCCTCGCGCTTCATCTTGCGGCGGGCGGCGGGCCTCAAATCATCGTGCCCGGCCAGATGCAACAACCCGTGGATCACGTAGCGCACGAGTTCGGATTGCCACACAGTCCTGAACTGACGCGATTGTTTCACCGCGTCGTCAATGCAGATGAAAATTTCGCCGTGGAAACAGGTGGGCTGTCCGGTGGCACCAGCCGAAGGACTCGAATGATCGAACGTGATCACATCCGTTGACCCCTCGTGGTTCAGGAAAGCCTTGTTGATCCGCGCCATCTCGGGTGCGGCGACAAAATGAAAACACAACTCGCAGCCGGACAACCTGAATTCATCACTCAACAACGACCGGATGATCTGCCGCAAGAGACTCGTATTGAGCACACGGGTTTTCTGACGGTTGCGGATCGTGATGCTCAGGCTCATTCGGGCTTGTTCTTGCCGCGATGTTCCTCGTATGCAGTGATGATTCGCTGGACGAGCGGGTGCCGCACCACGTCGCGCTTGCCGAACTCAATGACGGCGATGCCCTCGATGTGCTTCAGCACGCGATGCGCCTCCAGCAGACCGGAATGTTTGTGCGGCGGCAGGTCAATCTGTGTTTCATCGCCGGTGATGACAGCCTTCGAGCCGTGGCCAAGGCGCGTGAGAAACATCAGCATCTGCTCGGTGGTGGAATTCTGCGCTTCGTCGAGGATGATGAACGCACCGTTGAGCGTACGACCGCGCATGTAGGCCAGCGGGGCGATCTCGATGGTGTGCCGTTCCATGTGCTTCTGCACTTCTTCCGCCGGCAGCATGTCGTGCAACGCATCATGCAGCGGACGCAGATACGGCATGATTTTTTCGTAAAGATCGCCCGGCAAAAAACCCAGTGCTTCGCCCGCCTCGACTGCCGGACGTGTGAGGATGATTCGCGAAACGTGTCCTTCGCGCAGCGCGGCGAGCGCCATCGCCACGGCGAGATACGTCTTGCCCGTGCCCGCCGGGCCGATGCCGAACGCGATGTCGTGCTTGCGGATGGCTTCGAGATATTTTTTCTGGCCGACGGTCTTTGCCACGACACCCGGCTTGCGGTCGTGGGTGGTGATGCGGTCATTGACCATGTCCTTGAGCGTGGCCGCGCCTTCGTGTTTGACGACGTGCAGCGCGTGCGTGAAATCGCGGTTGCGCACGGGCGAACCTGATTTGAGCAGGCTTTCCAGCGAACCAAAGAGTTGCTTCGCGCGCTCAAGAGATTCCGCGCTGCCGTCCAACTTGATCCAACCATCGCGACAGGTGGCTTTGACGCCGAGCTGCTCTTCCAGCGACGCAAGGTTGCGCGGCTCGTTGTTGTAAAGCTGTTGAGCGATCCGGGCGTTTTCGTAATGGAGTGTTTCGCTGGGCATATTTACCAATTTTAGAGTTTCCGGTAATTAAAGCTCTCGACAGAACTCCAACGAATTGAACAAACCGATCCATCGTCAATCGTTACTGAAACAAAGTCGCCCCCGTCATGAATAAGCGTTGGCGACCCTTGCTGGAGATCTTTTCTGGTATCCGTAGAAACTTGAACGGCAACATCAAATTTTCTCGATCGAACTCCCTTCCAGAGGCTCGGCAATGGGACTTCGATTTCTTGGATTTGATTCACAGCGACATAAGCACCATTCCGAAACAATCTTCGCTCTAATTGAATTGCTTCTTCCAACAATTGAATCCCCGCTGACGATGCACCGCTTGATAAAGCCGCCTCCGCAGCTCCAATAATTGCGGAAGCAGCAAGAACCCACTCAACTGACCCAATAGCTCCGATACCTGTTGAAACACCTTGCAGGAGTTTCACCGCTTCAGCCTTCTTTGCATTGAGTTTTGCGACGGCTTGTTCCTCATAAAGTCGTATTGTTGTAATTCGCAATTCCACACCTGAATTCAACCGAATATCCAATACAAAAGTATCCGGCTTGGGTGGTGCTGTCTTCTCGGATACTGACAAAATCGTTTCAAGACCACATTTCGGACAGACTATTGTATCTCCCGAGAGATACTCTTTGGTATCGAACTCAATATTCACACCACAAAACTGACAAGAGCACTTTGCAATCATATACATCCTCCACTATCAGGAGTGCTTTGAATTGCGAAAATCATTTAGAAGCAGACGACATTCGCCCAAGTTCAACCCGCAGTTGATTCCCGAGTTCAACCAACGCCTGCGGCACGACGCTGGTGTTGGCGATGACAGGCATGAAGTTCGTGTCACCAAACCAGCGCGGCACGATGTGGATGTGCAGGTGCTCCTCGATGCCCGCACCGGAAACGCGCCCGAGGTTGATGCCGACGTTGAAGCCCTCGGGTTTCATATGCGCCGTGAGCACGTTCATGCAACGCCGCGCCAGCCGCCATAGATCCGTGACCTCCTCGTCCGTAAGGCCGTTCAAATCCGCCGCCTGCTTGTAAGGCACGACCATGATGTGACCACCGTTGTAAGGATAGCGGTTGAGCACGGCGTAGCAGG
>CAZFNB010000147.1:0-6196 GCA_964520235.1 uncultured Bifidobacterium sp.
GCCTGGCTGACTGGGTGGGTGGAATTGCGCGCCAGCGTCGCCGCCAGCGCAACGGTTGAAGACGGGGACTGCAAATCCACATCCTCCAAATCAGTCTTCCCGCCTGAGAGAGCAACGGCTGCCACTTCAGGTTTTCCAAGTGTCAATGTTCCGGTCTTGTCGAACACCACCGTTGTCACCTTGCCCGCCTTTTCCAAGGCCACGCCGTCGCGGATGAGAATGCCGCGCGATGCTGCTGCGTTCGCCGCCGCCATGATGGCGGCGGGTGTTGCCAGCCCCATTGCGCAAGGGCATGCGATGATGAGCACCGCCGCCGCGATGACAAATCCCGCCGCGACGCCCGGTGGCACATTCGCGTGCCAGAGCATCGGTGCGAGCCACTCATGAATCCGGCGGCTTGATTCCGGTGCGAAGCTCCACGCAAGCCCGGCAAGCAATGCGATGCCGACCACGATTGGAACGAACACGCTGCTCACGCGGTCGCCGAGTCGTTGTATGGCGGCGCGACTGTTTTGAGCACGCTGTACGGCGGCGATGATGTGCGCGAGCGCCGTGGCCTCGCCCGTTTCGGTGACGCGTACAAGCAGCCGCCCGTTCAGGTTGATTGTTCCGGCGAAAACTTTCGAGCCTTGGACTTTTTCCACCGGCAGTGACTCGCCGGTGAGCATGGCTTCGTTGACAGCGGAACCGCCTTCACTCACGACGCCGTCTGTCGGAACGTGGTCACCGGGTCGCAATGCGACGAGATCGCCGGGTTTGAGGTCGGCAACGGGAACTTCCGTTTCGGTTGGAACGGTCGCGGGTGGCGCGGCGCGGATGTTGAGAAAATCGCGGCGGGTCTGACCGGGCGCCGGGGCGGCAATGCGCCGTGCGGTTCGTGGCGTCAGTTGCATGAGGGCTTTGAGTGCGCCGGAAGCGTGCCGGCTCACTCGCGCTTCGATCCAGTGGCCGATGCTGATGAGTGTGATGATGGCGGCAGCTTCCATGAAATACAGATGCCCCGCCTGACCTGATAGCAGCGCCCATACGCTGAAACAAAATGCCGTCGTCGAGCCGAGCGCCACCAACGTGTCCATGTTGGAACTGCCTGCCTTGAGTTGCCGCCACATACCGCGATAAAACTGCGCACCACAATGGATTTGAACCACAGATGCCAGCGCGAGCGAGAGCCATTGAAACAATCGGCTGTCGCCGGCGTGAAAAAGCCACTCGCCTGACATGAGTGCGGCGGTGATGATTCCGCCGAGCCACAGGTTCAAGTGCCAGCCGGTGTGGTTGTGGCTGGCAACAGCATCGGGCTGGAGTTCGATCAACTTCGCCGGGTAGCCGGCGTTGTCGAGCGCGCCAATGGCTGCGCGTGCGTCCGGTTGCGCGGTCGCAGACCATCTGACGGACACCCGCCGGTTTTCCACATCGGTCACGACAACAGACACGCCGTTCAACTGCTGGAGCGCATCGGTGACTTTGCGCGCGCAGTTGTTGCAGTTCATCCCGCTGACACGCAGTTCCGTGGCGGACGATGTGCTGGATTGGATTGTCGAAGCCCGGTTCATCTATCGCACCGAGCATACGTCTGAAAACGAACCGCGTCGAACGTTTCGTGGGCTTTGAGGTTTAAGCCACCATCTAAAATCCGCCTGAGTCAGTCGGAGCGGGCCGTTCTTCGCGATCTCCACATCAGCCATCCGCCCAAGGCGATCAAAACACTGACTCCGGGCTCGGGAACTGGGATGGTGACTCGAACAGCGTCGGAGCGGGCGATGTAGTTGAAGAAGCCATAATCCGGGTTGGTTTCAATTTCGCCTTCTGTGGCGTTGACACCGTTCCTGTTCGCAGGATCGGCAAATGAACAAAGAAAGTCCGTCAACATGCCGGCTTGATTGATCTCATCGAAAGCGCTTTTGTCCCCAAGGCTTTCGTCGGTTTGAGAGAGGTGAGAGGACAGAGACAATTCGGCGGTCGAATCATGAACCGGATGCAACCAGTGGTTTACGCCCATGTTGAGCGGGACCAGCATTTGGGCGAAGTCGTTTCGATTCGACGCAAAGGGTGAGTCATCGAGGCTTCCCGAGCAGGTTGCGGCCAGGGCGCGACTTGCAATCAGCACGAACGACAACAGCGATACGACTTTCACGACTTTACGACCAATCAATCCGGTTTTCCGTCAATGGGTGTCCGCCGCTTGCGCGACGAGGTTTGGTAGTCTGACAATACATGCCCGTGTTTTGTTCGTCAAAAAATGCGTAAAATTTCTTTCCCTCAAACCCCCTTTACACCCGCCGTAAATGCGTCAAGCTATGCCCATGAGAACCGGACTATCTCTATTGATCGTGTTATGCCTTTGCCTCGTTTTGCCCTGTGCTCAGGCTGAATCAAAGCCATCCTCCGGCGGATCGAGTTACCAGCATCCCGGCAAGCAGTTCGCGGAGAACATCTCCACGTTGACGGGGGTGGCCATCTCTCCATTGCTCGGGGCGAGTGCATACGGATGCGTCACATACCTCCACACAGACAAGGACAAGCGCGCCAGCCTGCCGTGGTTTGCTCAGCCAATGTTCTTTATTCCCGCGCTCATTCTTGTTGCGGCGTGTTTCATCAAGGACTCGGCAGGCACGGCTTTGCCGACGGCTTTGAAGAAACCGCTCGATGTCGCCGAAACGGTCGAGCATAAGGTCAGCGGTTTGATCGCAACCGGAGCGTTCGTGCCGGTCTTCATCATGTTCACCAATCCAGGAGGTTCGGGTGGAGGCAGCGCTTCACTTGGCTCGATGGGATTCGCTGGGATCGATTTGGGTTCGATTTACAATGTGCTTCTGATTCCGATCTCCATGATTGCGTTCTTCTTCGTGTTCCTTGCCTCCAACGCCATCAACATCCTCATCCTCCTCAGCCCGTTCACCACGGTGGATGCGGCGCTCAAATCGTTCCGCCTCGCCATTCTCGGCACGGTGGCCGGCACGGCGTGGATGAACCCCTGGATCGGCGCGGCGTGGGCGTTGATCATCGTTCTGATTTCCTACTTCATCGCGGGATGGTCGTTCCGCCTGTCGCATTTTGGTCTGGCGTTTGTCTGGGACGTTTGCACGTTCCGAAAATATCGTTTCAAACCGGACGCCGTTGAGAACAAGTTGTTCCTCTGGCGGAAGGTCAACAAAGTCCCGGCCCGCACCTATGGCAAACTCAAGCGCGATGAGAAGGGCAACCTCGTCCTCACTTATCGTCCGTGGCTCGTGCTGCCGGCGCGCACGATGACGTTGCCCGAGGGCAATTACGCCGTGGGCAAGGCTGTCTTCTGGCAATCACTCCAGCGCGTGGAGGGTGATGATTCGCAGAATATCATCCTGCTCCCGCCGCGTTATCGCGGGCATGAGGAGGAACTCGTGAAAATCTACGGGCTGACCGGCGTGCGCGAAGCGGGCTTGCGTCGCGCATGGAAATGGCTCAAGGAATTGTTCACGGGCAGGCCCGCAACGGCTGCGGCTGCGGCGTAGCAATCAATCGCCGTTCGCGGTTAAACGCCGCAAATCCGCCAGAAAATCATCCACATCTTCCGGCGTCGTATCCCAACTGCACATGAGACGCGCCTCCTGCCAGCCGCCGACGTGTGTGTAGAATTTCCAGCCGCGTGCGTGCATGGCTTTGACCATCGGGTCGGGGATTTTGGCGAACACGGAATTGGTGTCCACCGCGTAGGCAACTTTGATTTGCGGGATCGAGCGCAGGCCGGTCTCCAATCGTTTCGCCATCGCGTTCGCGTGACGCGCGTGTTTGAGCCATGCGCCATCCTTCAACATTCCAGTCCAAGGCGCGGACAGGAAACGCATCTTTGACGCAAGCTGTCCGCCCTGCTTGCAGCGGTAGTCAAATTCCTTCGCCAGTTCCCGGTCGAAAAACACCACCGCCTCGCCGATGGCGATGCCATTCTTCGTGCCGCCAAAGCAAAGGACGTCCACGCCGGATTTCCAGGTGGCTTCGGCGGGAGAAACATTCAGCGATGCGACGGCGTTGGCGAACCGGGCGCCGTCCATGTGAACGCGCAATCCGTGCCGCCGCGCCTCTTCGGTCAGCGTGCGCAACTCTGCCAGCGAATACACCGTGCCGACTTCCGTTGCCTGCGTGATGCTCAATGCGCGCGGCTTGGGATAGTGGATGTCTTTGCGCTTGTTGACCGCGCGATCAATATCCTTGGGATCAATCTTCCCGTTCTCTCCGCGCAACAGAAGAATCTTGCTGCCGTTGGCAAAAAATTCCGGCGCGCCGCACTCGGATGTTTCAATATGCGCAATCTCGTGACAAAGAAAACTGTGATACGACTGGCACAGCGACGACAACGCAAGCGAGTTGGCCGCCGTGCCGTTGAAGACGAAAAACACCTCGCAATCCTTCTCAAAGATTTCGCGGATGAGATCGGACGCGCGTTGCGTCCAGGTGTCATTGCCGTAGCTGACTTCGTGATCCCTATTGGCCTCCTGCATCGCCGCCCACGCTTCGGGACAGATGCCGGAATAATTGTCGCTGGCGAAATGGCGGCGGATAGTCGCGTCAGACATGCGTAAAAGTTAATGAAAACAAGACCAGCCGAAACTCAAAAACTCAAAAATCCATTTTTGAGTTTCTGAGTTTTGGTTGACGGCTTTTGTTTTATCCGCCCAGATAAGCGCTGCGGACTTTTGGGTCCTGCCGGAGCGCGGCAGAATCGTTTTGGAGGATGATTTTGCCGGTCTCCAGCACGTAGCCATAGTGGGAGACTTCGAGAGCGAGATTGGCGTTCTGTTCGACGAGCAAGATCGTGATGCCGTGCGTGCGGTTGATCTCAACAATCTTCTCGAAGATGGTTTTCACCAACAACGGTGCGATGCCGAGTGAAGGTTCGTCCATCATCAGAAACTTCGGCTTGCTCATCAGCGCGCGACCGATGGCAAGCATCTGTTGTTCGCCACCGCTGAGTGTTCCGGCAATTTGCTTTTCGCGTTCCTTCAACCGGGGGAAGGTTTTGAACACCAGTTCGAGCTCTTGCTGGATGACGGCTTTGTCGCGCTGGAGATATGCGCCCATCATCAGGTTTTCATGAACGGTCAGGTTCGCGAACACCATCCGGCCTTCGGGCACATGGGAGAGTCCGAGCTTTACGATTTCGTGCGCAGCCAGGCCGGAAATGTTTTTACCGTTGAAGAGAATCTCACCGCCGCGCGGCTTCACCAATCCAGAGATGGCGCGGAGCGTGGTGCTTTTGCCTGCGCCGTTCGCGCCGATCAACGTGACGATGCTGCCCGCTTTCACCGAGAGTGACACGCCTTGCAACGCACTGATGACGCCGTAACAGACATGCAGGCTCTTCACTTCAAGCATGCTTCACGGCCTCCTCGCCCAGATACGCCTCAATGACTTTGGGATTCGCGCGCACTTCAGCGGGCGTGCCCTCGGCAATCTTCACGCCGTAATCCAACACCGCAATCCGCTCGCAAATGCCCATGACCACTTGCATGTCATGCTCGACCAGCAGGACGGCGATCTGAAATTTCTCTTTGATGAAGCGGATGAGTTTGGTGAGTTCCGCCTTCTCGGTCGGATTCATGCCGGCAGCGGGTTCATCGAGCAGCAAAAGCCTTGGTTTCGTGGCGAGAGCACGGACGATTTCCAAGCGTCGCTGGTCGCCGTAGGAGAGGCATTTCGCCGGTTCATCGCTCAGCTTGCCTAGATTGAAGATGTCCAGCAGCTCCATGACCTGCTTGGCAACCTCTGCTTCGCCGTCGCAAAAAGCTTTGCCGCGAAAGAGTGCGTTGCGAATGCCGTGGGGACGATGCACTTGCACCGCCGCGCGGACGTTGTCGAACACATTCATGCTCGCGAAGAGGCGGATGTTTTGGAACGTCCGTGCGATGCCGCGCTTGGTGAGCTGAAATGGTTTCAACTCCGCCGTCGGCTGGCCGTTGAAAGAAATCGCACCACTCGTGGGCTGGTAAACGCCGGTGATGAGATTGAACACCGTGGTTTTCCCCGCGCCGTTCGGGCCGATGAGTCCGACGAGTTCCTGCGTACCAATGCACAAATCCACTTCTGACACAGCCGTCAATCCGCCGAAACGGATCGTGACCTTGTCGAGTTGAAGCAGGGGAGAACTCATGTCTTGCTTGCCGCTTTGCCGAAATTGAACAGGCCTTGCGGTCGCAATAGCATCAGGCCGATGATGAGCAGC
>CAZFNB010000148.1:0-6140 GCA_964520235.1 uncultured Bifidobacterium sp.
CGGCCCGATTTTGTCAGCAGCTTGAAGTCCCAGCCTTTCCAGTTGCCTTTGACCTCCGCCACCTGCTGATCACGATCGTCGAAGACATGAAAGCCGCCGCCTATGGAAATCAGCTTGCTGCGAAAATAGCCGAGCGATTTTCCATCACCGGTTGTCACACGGATTTTCTGCCGGAGTAACGTGAAGCCGCGCCGGATGGTGACAACGGGGCGTCCGCCCTCCTGCTCATAGATGTTCACCGCCGTAGGCAGCTTGCTCTTTTCAACCGCAAGACGCAGCCATTTCGCCCACGTAGGCGGCTCCTCTTTCGCGATGCCGATCGGCCTCTGATTCGACGGATCGAGAATGTCGTAAGTGTCTGTAAGCTTCAGCAGTCCGGTGCGCTCCTTCACAAAGAAAATATTCCGCGCAAGCAGACCGCCACCGGACGATGCGGACGCGAACTGCGACTCTGGCAACGGCGGAGGTGTCGCCGGAGGCAAACCGGCAATCCGCATCCCACCGCCAGGTGCTGCGGTCATCGGTGGAGGCACTGGTGGAACCTGCGGAGCGGAGACCGGTTGTGGCGGCAATGCACGCGAGAGAATTTCGTTTGCGGCCTGGGTGCCGTCGGTTTTGCAAATCGGACACTGGATGTTGTGCGGCATCCGTCCGTTGTAAGGCTCGACGTCGAACGAATATTTCTGGCCGCAGATGCAGGTGATTTTGATGGTGACCATGTTGACTTCCACAAATCAGCCTACGCGCACAGAATCGTGCGGCAATGAAAATGTCTCAGCGCGACGGCAGGGTTGAAGCCACGCGGCATGAATCATCGGTGACCGTGACGAAATCCCTTCCGCCGTCAGGCCGTGTGATTTCAAGCGTGGAGTGTGACACAAGTCTTGCATCGAATGTGTCAGACACATTTCGATCCGGCCAGAGCACCGCGAACACGGTGAAATCCCTTGCCGCCTCCGTGCTTTCGAGCGTGAGATGTATCTGGTTCGACCATTCGCCTGTGACGTAATCGTCGCCCGATTCTCCTTCCGAGTATTTTGAATCCAGCGGCAACGGGAAACGCTCCGTCACTTCAGCCCGCCATCGCACCTCCGGCGCAACGAGCCGGGCGGCGAGCGTCGCCCTGCCCTGCGCCCCGCGGATGACGGCGCGATTGTTTGCGCCATCCCACGACAGATTTTTCTCCGCGTGCAACAACCATGAAATTTTTCCCGGTGATGCCAGCGACACGCGATCTCGCAACACGGCGTAACGCGAATCCACAAACACGACGTCGCGCGTGACACGACGCACACGACCCGGTTGAGTCTGGCCGCTTTGATAGGCCACGGTCGCATCACCAGTCGCCCACACGGCGCGTTCGATCGTTTCACAACGGATGATTTTCCCCGTGGCGAATTTGTCCTGTGGCTTCTGGCCGATGCCGTCAATCAGGATGGCGTTCTTGGATTTGGTCTGCCATGTCCACTGCTGGTGAAAAGGAGAACGATGATACTCGCGATATGCAGAGTTGATCGCGAGGCTCTCGCCAAAAGCGTTCAGAATGAAAGCATTTTGATCTGCGTGGCTGTGACTGAACGAACCGTACTGCGACGACTTGAATGTGATTTGAATGTCTTCGCCGGGTTGCCCCAGCGAACTGTGCATCGAAACCCAGCCCACATCTCGAAAGAACCGATGTGACGGTAATTTATTCAACGGCTCGGGCGGAGGCAGCTTTTTTTCAGCGACAATGAAATTGCGAACGAGCCTTTCGCAGGCGGTCGGATAGGCACGATTCAGATTTCCAAGGCCATGCTCCGCAAACGGTGACGCATCCACGCACAGCGCCGCGTAACTGGCAAAAAATCCGTTCTGCTGAATTCGTGCCAGATGCTCCAGATAATCGGACATGGCAGGTTCAAGATTGAAACGCCCGGCATTCGACGTGTCACCAAAAACCGTGTGCAGATAAGGCTGCACGTTGTATAGCACAAAGTATGATGAATTTTTCCAGAACGGCGTGTTGTAGGCAGATGGATCGCCAAGAGCAAACAACGCGTCCTGAAAAACCGCGTGCTCCATCGTGCCGCGCCAATATGCGCTGCCTTCAGCCCAACCACCATCGTCGCCACCCCAGGGACTGAACTGGTCGCGATAAAAATCATACGCAAATCGCCACCATTCACGCGCCTCCGGCAAATCATCCCACAGCGCCAGACCCGCAACACCCGTCATCGCCATGAATCGAACGGCGTGACTTGACGGATCAACTTCAATTGAGTTTCGGCGGAGTTGCCCGACATGCGTGGCCTTGATGAATCGAACCGTCCTCGCGCCGCGTTCCTTGAAATGTGCCAGAACCTTCGCGCGCTCATCCGCTGTGAGTTTGTCACGCAACTGATCGTAAACCGACGGAAGTTTGCGCCAGAGACGGAAATTTGCCTCGGTGTTGTATTCGATGTCCGTTGCGCCAGGAACGCTGCCGCTTCGCCAGTCTGGTGCGAAATGCCATTCGCAAGACTTGAGCAAAAACTCTTTTGCTTTCAGGAAGTACTTTTCCTCGGCGGTCACCATCCAGAGCAGCGTTGCCGCTTCCGCCACACCGGAAACGCGCCCGCAAACATCCTGTGCCTTGCGCCATTCATCCGTTTTGGCGGAGTCGCGACTCCGCGCCGATGGATCGCCGTAAGTCAACGGCTCGACGGGAAATGGCATCACAAGATAATCGCGGTCGAAATCCAGTTTGATTTTTGAAAATGCCTTCGCGCCTTCGCCCTTCTTGCAATAGTCGCGGAAGGTTTCGGCTCGCCCGCCAAGAACACCGGTACGCGGGGCGTGACTTGGAACAGATGAGTCCACCGTATCCGCCGGGAATGCGGGAAGCCGCAGAATCGTTACTGCGCAAAGAAAAAGAATCGCCCTGAATGGTACAAATACCAGCCTCTGAACCGGGAAAATTCCCGCGCAGCCAGGTTTCAAGATTAACCCGGCGGACGCCGGCGCGTCACGTTGAACGGTCATACACTTCCAAGGAAACCACAGCTTCGAGCGGCTCGCCACGCTGAAACGCGCGGATGTTCCGCAACGCGAGAGCACCGCAATCGCGACGAAGTTCCCGGGCCGGCCCGGCAAGATGTGGCAGCAACGTGACATTGGACAGCCCTCGAAGCGGTGAATTCACCGGCAACGGTTCGACATCGAAAACATCCAAAGCAATCTGCAACCTGCCTTCTTGCGCCACCCGGACCAGCGCGGTTTCATCCACAAGCGACCCCCGCGCGATGTTGACAAACACGCCGCCATCAGGAATCGCGCGCAACAATTCCTCGTTGATGACGTGCCGGTTTTCAGGTGTGGCCCCGGAGAGTTCCACCACCACGTCCGACGTGGAAAACAGTTCCACGAGCGATTTGGCGGGCTTGACTCCGGATCGCACGAACACATCTACGGGAACGCCCGGAGCAAAAACCCGGATGTGATCCGTGAACGGACGCAACATCGGAACAAGGCTCTGCGCGCTTGCGCCAAAACCGTGCAACCCGATGCGTCGTCCGAGCAGGCTTTGAATCGGTGAAGCATCCGTCTTCCATCCACCGTCCCGGTGCATGGCCACGGCCCAATGCGACGCCCGCCGCAACGCCATCAAAATGAGCATGAGCGCGCATTCGGCAAGACTCGGGCCGATGGTCGCCCCCCAGTTGGTGACAAGCAGGCCGTCGGCAATGAGCTTGCGCGGCACAAGCTGGCGCACCGAACCGGCAACGTGACAAACGTAGCGAAGCGAACGCAAATCCTCGACAGCAACAGCGGAGTTGAGAGAGGGCGTCTGCCAGCCGGTGACAAGCAACGAAGCCGGAGATTGCCGCCAAAGCTTCGCCCAGTCACCCGGATCGCCCGGCGGCATTTCCACATGACGTGACTTCGGGAGCAGGCGGTTCAATTCATCACGCATCCCGCCGGGAAAAAATTCCGCGAGTTCAGCCTCCGTCAGCGCAATGATGGCATCCATGCCGGGCATGATTGATAACAATTAACCATGTCCCGGTTGTGGCAAGAGAAAATTCATGTGGGGTATCACGGATGCAAAACTGCTTTGCTGGCGGATTCTCACACCGTAAAATGGCGGCATGAAATCTGGCAAAGTGTCCCAGCAACGCATTGCCCGTGACTTGGGGGTTTCTCAGGCGTTGGTGTCGTTGGTGCTCAACGGCAAGCGCGAGAACATCAGCGAGGAGACCTATCAACGCATCTGGCGATACGCGATCAAGATCGGTTACGAACCCAAAGGAATGCAATTTGGCGGACGCAACAGCGTCGGAGCCAATGTGGGTTTCATCCTGCGTGCCGGGTTGCGCCTTTACACGCAAAGCAATTTTTTCAGTCATGTTCAGCATGGATTGCACGAAACGCTGCATGACCATGGATTGAACTCGGTGTTTCTAGGCTCGGAGGACGATCTCAGTCCAACGATGTTGCGACAAAAACTCCGGCGCAGTCATCTGTTTGGTGTGATTGTCCTCGGGCAGGTGACAGAAAGCTTCGCGCGCGCGATTCATTCCGTACAGCCAAGGATCGTTGCCGTGTCCGCAAGCTATCCCGGTCTGTGCCACTCGGTGATGCCAAATGAACGACAGGCGCTTGATCAACTGGTGCAACACTTGATCGAACTCGGACACAAGGATTTTGCGTGGCTCGGCGGAAACAAATCATTACGCCAGTCAGTCTCGCGCAAGGTGGCGTTCGTCGAGGCGCTCGAATCGCGAGGGCTGAAATTCCGCAGCGATTTTGCGGCGGAGGCCGACGGCGGCGACCGCATGGATGGTCGTTACTCCGCGGAAGTGATTCTATCCCGCTCGACACCAAAGAAATATCCGACCGCGTGGATCGCATTGAACGGCCTCATCGCCCGCGGTGCGATCAACCACCTGATGCAACACGGCTGGAATGTGCCCAGGCAAATCAGTGTCACCGCCGTGGACGCCACGCGCGTTTGCACCGAGGAAAGTCCTGAAATCACCGGTGCAAACGCCGACCCGGAAAAAATGGGGGCCACGGCGGCGGAACTTCTGCTCAAAACGATGAACTGGGATGAGGAAGCCCTGTCTGACGTGGTGCTGCCGTCCCAGTTGACCGTGCGCCAGTCCAGTGGAAAGCCGGGCGGATAAGAACATCCGGGGAAATTTCCGAAACTGCCGCGCATGACCAGGCTCTCCCATTACGACCTTGCAGTCATCGGCTTCTATTTCATTTTCATGCTCGTCATCGGCTGGAGATGCCGGCGGTTCATCCGCGACACGGGTGATTACTTCCGCGGAGGCGGAAAAATGCTGTGGTGGATGGCTGGCAGTTCCGCGTTCATGGTTCAATTCAGCGCGTGGACGTTCACCGGCGCAGCGGGCAAGGCTTACGAAGACGGGCCGGTTGTCCTCGTTCTTTTCATCGCCAATGCGGCCGGATTTTTTTTGAGCTTTGTCTGGTTTGCTCCCCGTTTCCGGCAGATGCGCGTGGTCACCTCCATGCAGGCTGTGCGCGAACGGTTCGGACCGGCGAGCGAACAATTCTTCACCTGGCTGCGCATTCCCATCGGCGTGCTGTCCGCGGGCATCTGGTTATACGCGCTCTGCATCTTCATTGCGGCGGCTTTTGGCGCGGACTTGTGGATCACCATCATTGTCACCGGTGGGGTGGTGGTGGTGATGTCCACGGCAGGTGGTTCATGGGCCGTGACTGCGGGCGACTTCATTCAAATGCTGTTCCTCATGCCGGTCAGCGTGATTGCAGCCGCACTCGCGCTGAAACAGGTCGGTGGACCACCCGCATTCCTCGAAAAATTGCCGGAGCATTTCCATGACGCAACGCGGCTGACGCGACCGGAAATCCTCTGGCTTTGGGTCACCGCCATGTTCATCAAACAATTCGCCTCCACCAACAGCATCGCCGAGGCGTCACGTTATTTGAACACGAAGGACGGCAGTCAAGCCAGGCGGGCCGCGCTGCTGGCGTGCATTTTGTTCATTCTTGGGCCGCTCGTCTGGTTCATCCCGCCGATGGTCGCACGGATGACACACCTCGATCTGGCCGGGACGTTTCCGAATCTCAATCATCCCAACGATGCTGCGTTTGTGGCGTCCTGCATGAACACGCTGCCCGCGGGTTTG
>CAZFNB010000149.1:0-6139 GCA_964520235.1 uncultured Bifidobacterium sp.
GCATTGACGTGGGAGCGAAGGCGGAGATTTATCGCATCATGCGCCAGCTCGCGGACAACGGCGCGGTCATCATCATGATCAGTTCGGACATGGAGGAAGTGTTGAACGTCAGCGACCGCATCGCCGTAATGCACGAAGGCAGGATCACCGGTGTGCTGGAACGCGCCGCCTGCAACGAGGAAAACGTGATGCAGCTGGCCGTCGGCAAACAGATCGCGGCGGCCAGGGCGGCGGCGAATTGAGACACGTATTTCATCGATTGGCATGGATTCAGAATGAAAAAGGAACTTGGATTGTTCGGTCTGTTGGTTGTGTTGTGCTTGACTGTTGTGGGAGTCGAATTTTGGCAGCAAATGCAGGAAGGCGCGACGTTGTCCACACTTGCGAAGCCCCGCTTTCTCACCGCCTACAACTTGTCCAACCTCGCCACGCGCGTCGGGCTTTACGGCGTGTTCAGCCTTGGTCTTGGCCTGGTCATCATCACCGGCGGCATTGACCTGTCGGTCGGTTCGGTGTTCGCGTTGATGGGAGTGCTGTTGTGCATGGCGCTGACAGAGTGGAAATGGGCATGGCCGCTGGCGGCGTTGTTCGTCATCGCATTGCCGATGCTGCTTGGATGGATTCACGGAGTGCTCATCACGCGCCAGCGGATGCAACCGTTCATCGTCACGTTGTGCGGATTGATGATTTACCGCGGGCTGGCGCGCTATATTGCTGGAGATGGCACGAAGGGCTTTGGTGATGGCAAGGCGTTCACATGGTTCTCGTCTCTCGCGACGGGTGAGTTGCTCGGCCTGCCCGCGCCGTTCATCTTTCTGCTGATCCTTTCGGTGATTTTGTGGTTTGTGTTACACCGCTCCACTTACGGGCGTTACCTGTTCGCGGTGGGACGCAATGAGGACGCGGCACGGTTCTCGGGCATCAACACGCGACGCATCATCACGGCCAGCTACGTCATCATGGGCGCGCTGGCGGGGATGGCGTCCATTCTGTTCGCGTTCTACACCAGTTCCGTGTCGCCCTCCGGACACGGACTTTCATTCGAGCTTTACGGGATTGCGGCGGCGGTACTGGGCGGTTGCAGCTTGCGCGGCGGCGAAGGTTCGGTGATCGGCATACTCATCGGTACAACGCTGCTGCAAGTGTTGGAAAACCTGGTGAACCTCCTCAGCATCCCAAGTTCTCTCAATTTGGCGGTCATCGGCTCGGTGGTTCTCGTGGGCGTGCTGGCGGATCAGTTCTTTCAGAATCGTGCTGCCAGGAATGTCGTCCGACACTAAATCTCACAATCAGACCGAAGGCTTCCGTCTTGCGACGGGCATTTTCATTTCTATAATCCGCGTGTGCTCGACATCAAATTGATTCGCGAAAAGCCGGACTTCGTACGTCAACGCCTCGCCACTCGCGGGGCAGGGGACGAAAAGCTGATTGACGAGATTTTTGAGATGGATGAAAAGAGGCGCAAGGCAATCGCCGAAGTTGAAGCACTTAAGGCAACACGTAATCGCATCTCCAAAGAGATCGGTCTATTGATGGGGCAAAAAAAGCTTGTTGAAGCAGAGGCAAGAAAAGCAGAAACACGAGGGTTGGGTGAAAAAATCGATGCTTTTGATACTTTGGCAAAAACTGCGGAATCCAGGCGAAACGAGTTGCTTTTAAGTCTTCCAAATTTGCCACACGAATCCGTGGCGATCGGCAAATCTGCTGAAGATAATCCAGAGGTCCGTGTCTTCGGACAAAAACCAATTTTTGCGTTCAAACCCAAGTCACACGTCGAACTTTGCCAGAGCTTGAAGTTGGTGGATTTTGAACGCGGCGCAAAACTTTCCGGCAGCGGATTTCTACTTTACACAAATTGGGGTGCAAAGCTGGAGCGTGCTTTGATCCAATACATGCTCGACCTGCACACTCGTGACCACGGTTACACGGAAGTTTCGCCACCATACATGGTGAATGAGAATTGTCTTGTCGGTGTGGGACAGTTTCCAAAATTCAAAGACCAATACTACGGTGTGGCCGAAGGCGACAAAGAAGAGGAGCTCGGCAAACTTTATCTCATCCCGACAGCCGAAACTCCCGTGGCGAACATTCATCGCGAAGAATTGCTCGCGGAAAAACAACTGCCCATTTACTACTGTGCTTACACGCCGTGCTTTCGTGGCGAGGCGGGCGCGGCGGGTGTCGGCACGCGTGGGATGATTCGCGTGCATCAATTCGACAAGGTGGAACTGATTAAGATCGTGAAACCAGAGGATGGTTATGCCGAACACGAAAAAATGCTGGCTAACGCCGAGAAGATTTTGCAATCGCTCGGTTTGCATTATCGCGTGATTTCACTATGCACAGGCGACATGGGATTTGGCAGTGCGAAGACCTACGACATCGAGGTTTGGGCCGCAGGGCAGGGGAGTTATCTGGAGGTTTCCAGCGTGTCCAACTGTGAGGATTTTCAGGCGCGGCGGATGAATCTTCGTTTCAAAACCGAGAAGGGTGAAAATGTTTTCCCGCACATTTTGAATGGCAGCGGCACGGCATTGGCGCGATTGTTTGTGGCGTTGATTGAGACGTATCAACAGGCAGACGGCAGCGTGTTGATTCCCGAGCCGTTGCAAAAATATCTCGGCACAGCCAGGATCACGGCTTGAGCCATGAGAATTCTTCTCGCCAGCAGCGAGTTGCATCCCTACTCGAAGACCGGCGGTCTTGCAGATGCCACAGCGGCATTGGCCAAAGCTCTCGCCAAGGCGGGGCATGAGGTCGGTGTCGTAACGCCACTTTACAGAGGAATACGCGCCAAGTTCCCAGGATTGCATCATGTGGACTGGCATTTCGACATTCCTCTTGCGGACAAGCGCACGGGAGCTGAATTGCTGGCCACCGAGCCTTGCAAGGGGTTGACGGTTTATTTCATCAACAAGCCCGAATACTTTGACCGTGCCGGAATCTACAACGAAAACGGGAACGACTATTGGGACAATGGCGAGCGGTTCATCTTTTTCTCGAAGTGCGTTACACACATGGCGCGCTACCTGTCATGGAAGCCGGAGGTGGTTCATGTCAGTGATTGGCAGACAGGTCTGGTGCCGTTGATGATCCGGCATCAGGCCCGCGCAGAAGGATGGTGGAATCCTCCGCGCACCTGTCTGACAATCCACAATCTCGCCTATCAGGGATTTTTTCCCGGCAGTACGTACGCGTTGACGAATCTGCCGATGGATTATTTTCACGGCGATGGTGCGGAGCGCTACGGCTGGCTGAATTGTCTGAAGGCCGGCATCGCTTTTGCAGATATGGTGACAACGGTCAGCCCTCGTTATGCGCGTGAGATAACCACGGAACAATTTGGCGAAGGATTGGATGGCTTGTTGCGCAAACGGAAAGGGCAGGGGAGGCTGGTTGGAATCCTCAACGGGGTTGATTACGAGGAATGGAACACCAAAAACAACCGTTGGCTCAACGCCCCCTACTCTGCGCGCAGCTTGCGCGGCAAGTCTGTCAACAAGGCTGGATTACAGAATGAACTGGGGTTGAATGTGCGATCAGATGTTCCATTGTTCGGAACAATCACCCGGCTTACAGATCAAAAAGGCGTGGACATCGAACTTGGCGCCCTCGAGGAAATGCTTTCATCGGACATGCAATTCGCTCTGCTTGGAAGCGGATCATCAATTCACGAGCGTGCGTTTGAACGGCTGGCTCGTCGTTTTCCAGGCAAGGTAGCCGTCCGTATCGGCTACGATCATGGATTGTCGCATCGCATCGAGGCTGGCTGTGATTTTTATTTGATGCCATCTCGATTTGAGCCTTGCGGTTTGAATCAGATGTACAGCCTGCGTTATGGGACGGTTCCAATCGTCCGCCGCACAGGCGGTCTTGACGACAGCGTCACAGACGCCACGGACGATTCGGAGCATCCGAATGGAATCAAATTCAGCAGTTATTCTGTGGCGGCACTATCGAAGGCGATTCGAAAGGCGCTGATCCTGTATCAGCAACCACAATTGATGAAGCTTTATCAGCGAAATGGAATACATGCGGATTTCTCTTGGGAGCAGGCACTCAGCAACTACTTAAGCTGCTACACAGGTGAAGCGACTTAATCTTAAAAAGCAGCATGTATTAAAGATAACATACATTGTTGAAACATAATTCAGGATGAAGCCAAAGTTTTTGATGATTCTACCTGACGCTCCAGCCAAACCTTTCGGTAATGGGCCAATAAACGAAAAACGATTTGCCGATGATGTTTGTTGCCGGAAACTCGCCCCATTCACGCGAGTCTTTGCTGTTCATTGTGTTGTCACCCATTACCATGTAAGTATTCTCCGGGAGTGTGTATTGAGCATTCTCATCTGGAAACAGCGGCGCTAGACGCGGTCGTGAAAATTGCTGTGCGACAAAGCCATTCACATGGCCGGAGAATTCACTTTCGCGGGGCGGCTTGTCAGGATCAAAGCCATAGACGTTTTCAAAGTGCGGCGTTCTTGCGTCCAGCTTTTGCCCATTGATCCGCAAGTGTCGATCGTTTCCGATTTGGACCTTTTCTCCGCCCAACGCCACCAGTCGCTTGATGTAAAACTGATCTTGGGGCATCAACTCGGGGTTGATGCCGAGCGTCTTGAACACAGCGATTTCGCCGCGTTTTGGTTTTCTGAAGTTGTATGTGAGGCGATCTACAAACAAATGATCGCCCGCGCGAATCTTGAGGCGTATCACGCTGTCACCTTTCCTGAAACTTTGACCAAGCTCCAACCCGGATCGCGATGCCAAATCCTCCTGGCCGCCATCTGGAGGCAGATAAATTGTGTGAGCCACGCCACCGATGTAAAGCGTCTGCCAGAAATTGATGACCCTGATTCCAAACGGAGGGCTGACCCGCTCCAAAGTTCCGTTCACTTTGGCTTTCAAATCAATATAGCTGACGCCTTGAAACCACTCCTTGAGCCTTGTCAGCCCGGTTGGTGGTTGAAGTTCATTTTGTGCCTTCAACTGCGCGGCAACATCTTCAGGCAGCATGAAGCGTTTATAAGTCAGATTTGGAACCGAAGTGACACCGTACAACGTCGGCTGCATCGAGCCTGTCGGAATCTTGAAAGGCTGTGCAAAAAAAGTGCGAATAGCCATCGCCACAGCGATTGCCACCAGCAACACTTCCACGTTCTCTCTGATTCCTTGGTTCGGATACGGCTTCAGCCATGTGTTGGCCGTGTTCTCCAATTGCGACATCTTCGCATCCAACCTGGATTTGTCGCCTCCTGATTTCAGGGTTTCATCGAGTTCGCCTATGGCTTTTTCGACCTCTTTGATTGATTCACGATCAAGAATATCGCGCTGCGCATTAAGAATATTGCGCACGTGCTTGCGCATCGCGCACGCGTGACGAACTGTCTTGGATATAAACCAGCGCGGATTCATGGCTATGTCTTCAACACTTCAATAAATGCTTCTTGTGGGATGTTCACGTTGCCAATGGCTTTCATCCGCTTTTTACCTTCCTTCTGCTTTTCAAGCAACTTCCGTTTGCGCGATACGTCGCCGCCGTAACATTTCGCGGTCACGTCCTTGCGGAAGGCGCTCACGGTTTCGGAAGCAATAATCTTTCCGCCGATGGCAGCCTGAATCTTGACGGCGAACTGCTGTCTCGGGATGACTTCCTTCAACTTCTCAGCCAGAGCACGTCCCCTGCCCTCGGCCTTGGTGCGATGCACGATGCATGAAAACGCGTCCATCGGCTCGGTATTCACCAGCATGTCCAGCTTCACCATGTCAGATTCCAGATAACCTTCCGGCTCGTAATCCATCGAACCGAACCCACGCGTGATGCTTTTGATGCGATCATGGAAATCAATCAGGATTTCATTCAACGGTATCAGGCTCGTCAACATCACCCGCCGCGCGTCGAGTGTTTCCGTGTGATCCACATTGCCGCGCTTTTCCGAAATCAACGCCATCATGTCCCCGATGTTTTCGTTCGGACAAATAACAAATGCCTTCACCATCGGCTCTTCAATCTTCTCGATGAATGTCACGTCAGGCAGGAATGCCGGATTGTCCACTTCCTTCATCGTGCCGTCGGTGAGATAAACCTTGTACACCACGCTCGGATACGTCGCGATGATGTCCATGTTGTATTCGCGCC
>CAZFNB010000150.1:0-6134 GCA_964520235.1 uncultured Bifidobacterium sp.
CCACCGGCACCGCCCCACTCCGTTATCAATGGCGTCTGTATGGCACCAATGTGGTTGCCGCCACCAATTCCACTTTGATTCTCACGAATCTCACAGCGAATCAAGCGGGCGACTATACCGTGGTTGTCACGAACAATTATGGCTCCGTCACTTCGGCTGTGGGCACACTCACACTACTCCCTTCTGTGCTGTCCGAGGAAAGCGCCAAACTCTGGCAACTGGTTCCCGGCAGCAGACCCTACATCACATCCGATAACACCCAGCGTGGCATCGCCTACCACGCTCTCAGCAATCAAGTCCTCATTGCGAGCCGCGCTGTTGGAACCGCCATCAATGTTGTCAACGCCAATGACGGGGCAAACGTCACCAGCTTGAACATGACTGGCGTCGGAGGACAGCCAACCGAGCAATTTCCATTGAACCTGGTTGGGGTCGCGGATGATGGTGCCGTTTACGCCTGCAACCTGGCCAATATCACCAGCGGTGGCGGATTCACCATTTATCGTTGGGCCAACGCCGATCCAGCCACGGTGCCGACAATCGCCTACGGGCCGGATAATCCCGCTGGGGCGCGAATCGGCGACACGTTTGCTGTCAGCGGCTCCGGTGTGAACACCAGGCTCTACGCCTCAACTCGGAGCGGAACCGTGGTCATTGTCTTTACAACAAGTGACGGGGTTTCATTCAGCGCAAACTCGGTTGATGCCTCCACCGGCCCAAATCCGGCACCGGCTGGTTTTGCAGGCCTTGGTCTCGCTGCAGGAGATGGAGATTCTTTCTGGGCCACCTCGGGTACATTCCTGCTCCGTAAAGTGATCTATGACATTACGAATGGAACAAATGATGTCGTCGTCGCCATTGGCGGCCAGACTGGAAACAACATCGGCGTGGACACGACCAACAAATTTGTCGCCTCAATCGGGACAGGTGATACTCCCTCGAACCTTCGGATGTTGGATGTCAGCAACCCAAATTCCGCAGCGATTCTTGTGGATCAGGAATTTTTCGGTGCAGACAACGATAATGCCAATGGCTCAGGCGCGGTGGCTTTCGATGTTGCTGGCGGACGCGTATTCGCGCTCGACTCCAACAACGGACTCATCGCGCTTAAATACGCGCCTCGTCTTTACCAGAATGGCAATACGCTTACATGGACAGGCCCGGGTACGTTGCAATCCGCGACATCCTTATCGGGAACTTACAACGACGTCACCGGAGCCGTGAGCCCTTACACCACCAACACGACCGATGCCGTATTCTTCCGTGTTCGACGTTAAAATGAACGCTGCTTTCAATTCCCGATTTCAAGGCCGGAACGACGACCCCGGCCTTCATCCGGTTTGTCAGAATGGGGACAAAACACGCCCCCAATTAAAGCCGGGTAAAAACTTTGACTCCGCTCATTCGCTCACTGATAAATCGTTTAACAACTCAAACCCTAGTTTATTCAACGCTTATATGAATAAAAACCTCCTGTCTCTCATCGCCGTCGTGTCTCTAAGCGCCAGCGCTTTCGCAGACATAGTCTATGTCACATCGCGTCCCAACCCATCTGGCTCTGGCCCCCAGAACAATGGAACCTACTTCGAGGTCAACCTGCCCACACTAGGCGATTTCGGCGCTGCGGGCACTGCTCCCGGGCGACCAGCCACAAGTGGCGCGGCACGTACCTACATCTCTTCCGCGTTTATGACTGATACAACAGCGGGAGTAAATGTCTATCCCACGCTGGCCGTACCTGGAGGGATCTACCAGATTGATTACAACTTCAACAGCGTAGCGGGCAATACCAGCACTAACATTGTGATGGCAGTAAGCAGCACCAACGCGACACTTTCCTTCGCAACCACGGACAAGTTCCAACGCTCCTTTGGCAATCCTGCGAATCAATGGCGTCTTATGGGCTATCTCACAAACGATGCAGGCAGTTCCACACCTTGGTTGGAATTCCGCTATCAAAGCGGCGCAGTCTCGGGTGCAGGCACTCCCTCAAGTGCTGCGAACCGACTTTTGTTTGACACCTGGCGATTCACTCTGGTCGAACCGTGCCTAAGCGTTCCGGTGGTGAGCGTTACCGGCCCGCTCAGCACCAACTCGACTGATGTCGTTGTCACTGGCGTTTCAGCCACGGCAACAAATGTATTTGTTTATCAGAACAGTGGCTCAGGCATGGTTTTGATCGGCTCGAAACTCAGTGGCGTGACTGCGGGCAACAACACAGTGACTGTCTCAGGCCTCGTCAAAACCGCGATTGTAGCCGCCACACAAAAGATCGACGGCCAAGAGGGCTGTTTGCCAACCACAGGAACAATTGTCGGCGGTGGCGCCAATCCCCGCATCCGCGTAGCATTAAGCATACGTGAAACAACAGATACGGGACCAATCGGGGCGACAGCAGTAGATTTCAGCAGCACCAGCATACACTTCCTCGGAAGTACAAACCTGCTCGGTTCTGCTGGTGGATTGAATGGTGCTCCTTCAGGCGGCATAGTTTTCAATCCCTCAGCTGGCTGGCAGACGGTCAGTTTCCTCCGTGGCACAAATGAAATCGTGGGTGACTCCGCGAATACCTCCGGCCAACTGGTATCAGGAGCGGGTTACGCAGCGAGCGAAACTGTTTCCGTTCAAGTTTTTGCCTTCCGCGATCTGCCCAACGGAGTTCGCATCTTCTCGGTCACACCGGCTCAATCCACGGACGTTACCAGCAACGACTTCTTCCAGGTCACTTGGACGTGGGATTCGGTTACAGGTGCGAATGGCTACCGCGTTTTACGCAGTTACAACTTCGCGGGCTATAATGAATACCTCGATGTATCAGGTACATCCCTCACTGACACAAATGCGGGCTGGCTCGCGGGCAACACCGTCACGCCCAACACATCACAACCCGGCGCTTCGATACGTTGGAACCCGAGCATCAGTCTCACAAACGCGCTCCCGGGCACTTGGGGCATTCTCGAATCCATCAACTTTGTGATTGATGATCTTTCCGACACCGGTCCGTTCGACATCTACATTGACAACCTCAAGAACGCTGGCACCACGTGGCAGACGTTCGAGAATTCCGTCGCAGGCGCTCAGGATGTCTCGTTCCGCGCGCCTTCATTCTCAGGCACAACGGCCGGCAATCTCCTGAGTTCGCCGAATAGCTCGGTTATATCCATACGCGCGGCGGATACCGGCACCAAATCACTTCGAGTGCGTTATCAATGGGGCGGCACGAACAGCACACGATGGCTGCGTTTGACCACTTCTGGCGTGGGCAACCCGCTTGTGAACCTTGATGAGGAAATTTCCTTCCGCATGTTGCTCCTGCCGGCAAACCAATTGCCTGTGCAACCTCCTGCGCCGACTCTAACCATAAACCGTTACAATACAGACACGGTTCTTGAATGGACTGGAGCACATAACCTCCAAGCCTCGACACTCGTCACGGGCACATACACCAACGTCTCAGGCGTGACCACCGCTCCTTGGACAAATACATTCGGAGAATCTGAAAAATTCTTCAGGCTTGCTGACCCTTACGATAACTGAACGCGCGATTCTGGAAATTCAGCTATTGATTTCACAAACCGGGCCGCATGGCCCGGTTTTTTTATTTGCCGGGCCTCGCTGCAATCCCATTGTGCCATTTCATGGAACGACCGAATCACCAAAGCTTTTCCCTCTCGCTCTGAATCAATTCGATTGATGACACCGGGAAATTTTCCCCCGTGGGAACTGCCCCGGGAAATCGCTGGCAAACCTCGTGCTAAAGCCGTGGAGTGCTCAGGACAGACAAACACAATTCGCACGCATGGACGTATAAAACCGCCGGCGTGACTGAGCACAGGCGCATATGGTTTTGGGAGGCTGCTGCGCTGTCAACCAAGGCCCACGTGGCCACTCCCGATGTTGTATGTCGTACCGCCTGTTGACTCATCCAGTGCCCTTGTTCGGGGCAGCCATCCTGTTTCTGTCCACACTCGTCGCCGGGAGTGCAATCCCCCAACCCCGGGGATTGGATCTGAACCAAAACGGAGCGAGTGATGTTTGGGAACTCGTTTATGAAACCGGCGCGCTGAATCTGGACGAAGACTCTGACGAGGATGGATTGACAAACCGCCTCGAAGCTCTCGCAGGAACAAATCCTTTTGACTCGCGATCGAATCCGCGCATTTCCTCGTTCATCATCGCCTCGAACAGCGCTGTCGTCACCATGCCGGGTGCATTGGGAAAACTGTATCAATTGCAGGCTGCCGAGTCCCTTTGCGGAAGTTCCACGACCAACTGGTTTGACCGGGTCACTCTGGTCGCTCGCACCAACAATGTCATCACCCTCACCGCACCGGCGGATCGCCCAAGCCAGTTTTTCAGAATGATCGTTGCAGACGTGGACACAGATGGCGATAGCCTGAACGACTGGGAGGAATACCAACTCGGCTTGGACCCGATGAATCCGTCGAGCAGCGGCGAAACAAACCCGGAGGGCCAGCCCCTCAACGATTACCTCTATGCCACAGCGTTCATGGGTGTCGCAATGAACAACACGCCGACAACTCTCACACCACACAACCTCGGCCAGCCGTTGCAAAGTCTGGCCATTTATCTTTCGACGTCGCCCACAGGCAGCGGCCTGACTGGCCAATATTACACGAACTCCAGCGCCACCTACACGAACGTGGCGAACTTCAATCCCACCAATTTGTTCCTCACAACCAACGACGCCGTCGTGGATTTCCGTTGGGGGCCTGTGACGACTCCAAACCTCAGCAACGGATTTTACACCGTGCGCTGGACAGGTCAGGTCGAGCCGCAACACTCGGAAACCTACACCTTTGAAACGCGCTCGGACGACGGTGTGAAGCTCTGGGTCAACGACCAATTGCTGATTGATCGCTGGCAGCTTCAAGGCAACACCACATGGACGGGCACGATCTCGCTGACAGCGGGTATCCGCTACAACATCCGCCTGGACTATTTCACGCGCGGGGGCAGCGCACGCGCGCAACTCTACTGGTACAGCGCCAGTCAGCCGCGACAAATCATCCCGTCCAACCGCCTTTATCCATCATCGGGCGGCTACGCACCTCCCGCGATCACGAGTCCGTTGAACGCCATCGCCTTTGTCGGTCAGCCGTTCAGTTACACAGTCACCGGTGCAAACTCTCCGCAATCCTTCGGTGTCACAAATCTGCCGCCGGGATTGGATTTTAATCCGACCAACGGCGTCATCAGCGGCATCCCATCACTCGGCGGCATGTTCAACGTCGGCATCTCCGTGAGCAATGCCGTGGGCGGCTCGGAATCCATCCTGCAACTTGAGGTGATTGATTCCGGCAGTTCGGTTTCCCGTGAAGTCTGGCTCACAACGACAGGCACGGGTGTCACGAACATTCCGCTGCATCTCGCCCCATCGCTCACGAACACGCTCGGCACACTCGAGGGCATCACAAATTTTGGCGACAACTACGGCGAGCGCATTCGCGGTTATCTCATCGCACCGGTGACGGGCAACTATTACTTCTGGCTTGCCGCAAACAATACCGCCGAACTTTGGATCTCCAATGACTCCGAGCCGGTGAACAAAGTCCGCCGCGCACTCGTGACCAAACCCACCCTGCCCCGCCAATGGAACGCCCAACCCGGCCAGCGTTCGCCGTGGCTCGCACTCAAGGCTGGCAAACGGTATTACATCGAAATCCTTCACAAGGCCGGCAGTGGCGCGAATGATCACTGGTCGGTGGCGTGGTTGCAGGATCCGACCGGCACCAACACCGTCCCGGCAGGCGTCGTTCCAGGCTACGTTCTCTCGCAATTCACGAACACGCCGCCCGCCGAAATTCCCGGGACGCTTTACTCCGCGAACATGGTCGCACAATCAGGCGCAATCAGTTCCGGCGTCGGCACGGCAACGTTGCGCCTCAGCGCCGATGGCTCGCAAGCCGTGCTGCGGTTCAGCCACAGCGCGCTCTCCGCGCCCGTCACAGCAAAGCACATTCACGCAGACACGTATCTCGGAAAAAATTCCCAAGGCCAGATCATCTTCGACATTGATACCGCCACGCCTGAAGTGGACGGAAGTTACATCTGGAACATCACGGCTTCCGGCCCGTTGAGTGCGGCGGACATCGTGGAAATCATCAAAGAGG
>CAZFNB010000151.1:0-6130 GCA_964520235.1 uncultured Bifidobacterium sp.
CGTTCATCTCCAGCGCGGGCCGCAACACGCCGATGGCCGCGTTGCTGACGACGAAATCCACGCGGTCGAACTGCTTTTTGAATTCGACGAACGCCTCGGCCACGCTGTCCGCGTCGCTCACGTCCGCCTGTGTGGCGAGCGCGCGACGACCCAGCGCGCGGATGGATGCGCAGACGGCATCAGCCTCTTCGTGGCTGTTGTGGTAGGCGATGGCGACGTCGCAACCTGCCGACGCGAGTTTCAACGCCGTGGCGCGGCCGATGCCGCGCGCGCCGCCGGTGATGAACGCAACTTTTCCTGTCAGAGGCTGATTCATGGATTTTCTCCGTTGAAACGGAGGAATGTGGCGGAGTTTATACCGGCATGAGTCCCGGAATTCAAGACAGGGATTTCTGACATGATCCGTTGCCGAGATGAAGCTTGCGTCCCGTCTGCGCACCATCACACTTGATGACGTTATGAACAAGCTCCTCTTGATTGCTGTTGCAGCGATTGCAACCCTGACAGAAACCGCCCGCGCCGCCGAATCCTGGTGGCCGCAATTTCGCGGGCCGAACGGTTCCGGAGTTTCACAATCAGCCAGGCCGCCACAGACGTTCGGGCCTGGGACGAACCAGCTTTGGAAAATTTCCCTGCCGTCCGGGATGTCGTCGCCTTGCGTGTGGGGCGACTGGATTTTTCTGACGGCTTTCGACAAGGGCGTGCTGGAGACGCTTTGTCTGAAGCGCAGCAATGGCGAACTTCTTTGGAAGCAGGACATCACGCCGGAAAAGATTGAAGACTATCATTCGACCGAGGGCAGCCCGGCGGCATCCACGCCGGCCACGGACGGCAAACGCGTCGTCAGCTACTTCGGTTCGTGCGGATTGTTTTGTTACGACACCAAAGGGAGGGAACTCTGGAAACATCCGCTGCCGACGGCGCAAACGGCGGGTGGCTTCGGTACCGGCTGTTCCCCGGTCATCATGGGTGACCTGGTGATTTTGAACCGCGATCAGGTCACGGGTTGTCTGTTGCTGGCGGTGGATTTGAAGACTGGCAAAACAGTCTGGGAAGCCGCCCGGCCGGATGTTTCGCAAAGTTTCGGCACGCCGATTTTCTGGAAAAACGGCAAGGCGGACGAAGTCGTCATGTCCGGATCAATCAAGCTGAAAGCCTATGATTTGAAAACCGGCGTGGAGCGATGGTCGCTGGCGGGAATGCCATCGTTCACCTGCACGACTCCGGTGTTGGGAAATGGAATGTTGTTCTTCGCCGGATGGTCGCCGGGAAAATCAGACGGCCCGATGCCGTCGTTCGACCAGATGGCCGCGCCGCTCGACAAGAACAATGACGGTGCGGTCACGCCCGAGGAGGCCAAGGGCACCGACATGGCCAGTTTTTTCAAAGCGATGGACTCGAATCAGGATGGCAAACTCACACAGGAGGATTTTGATCTGTTAAAAGCACGCATGGCCAGAGGTGAAAACGTCCTCGTGGCGGTCAAGCCCGGCGGCCAGGGTGAGTTGACGGAAAGCAGCGTGGTGTGGAAGCAGACGCGCGGGTTGCCTTACGTGCCCTCGCCGTTGTTTTATCGCGACAGGGTTTACACGGTGAAGGATGGGGGGATCATTTCGAGTTACGACGCGTTGACCGGAAAGCCCGGTTACCAGCAGGAGCGGCTCGACGCCGAGGGAAATTACTATGCGTCTCCTGTGGCGGCAGACGGACGGATTTATGTCGCGTCGCTTAACGGCCGTGTGACAGTGCTGGCGGCTGGCGGTGAGTCTCCGAAGGTTTTGCATCAAGCGGATTTCGGCGAACGAATTTCTGCAACCCCTGCGCTGATCGGCAATATGATGTATCTGCGCACGGCCGGTGCGATGTATGCGTTCGGCAGATAGCCTGTTTGCACTGACAATCCAGAAGCCCCGTAATGACCCGGAGATCAGGAGAGAATCAGCGCTGCCGGCGGTTGGTTCCGACCGGGACATTATTCGCCCAGATTCCGGCGCAACAATGTGCGTAATTCATCCGGCGCGAGCACGGTCACCATCCGTCCTTTCACGGCGATCAATTTCTGCTCGCGCAGTTTTGCCAGTGTGCGGGAGAATGTTTCGCTCACGGTGCCCAGTTCCGCCGCCAGCACGCGCTTGGTCATGGTGAGTTCGATCCGCACGGGTTTGTCGCCCGATGATTTCGGGCAGCGCTTCACGAGCCAGTTCGCCAATCGTGTCTCCACATCTTTCAGAGTCAGGTCTTCGAGCTGCCCGACGAGTACGCGCAGATGCGAACTCATTGAACCAAGCATTCGCAACGCGAGTTCCGGCTGGCGTTTGAGCAACGCGAGAATTCCCTCCTTCTGAACGAGCAACACCTGTGTCGGTTCGATGGCGCGCGCGTCAGCGGGATAACCGGTCGCGCTTGCCAGCGCCACCTCGGCAAACGAATCACCGGTGCGAAAGACGTGGATGATCTGCTCCTTCCCCGCCGCATTTACGCGATGCACATTCACCGCGCCGCGCTGCACGATGTAAAAACCAATTGCCGCATCGCCCTCGTGAAAAAGATATTCGTCCTTCTCCAGCGACTTGAGTCCTGTTACGGCGGCGATCTGCTCAAGATCCGGCAGCGGCAGGCCGGTGAAAAGCTGGCAACTGCGCAGCGTGTTGACGAGGGCTGCTGTCTTGAATTCCGCGAGGGCGTTGGTCATCGAGTTGAGTTAAGCAGCCTCACGCCAAAAGTAAACCAGCCAGTCCGTGCCCTGACCGCGCTCGACCTTTGAGGCGAAGCCTTCGCCTGCCAGCCGCTCCACCAAGGGTGAGGGTAAAAACGGCGCGACGACAATCAAGCCGTCATCAGGGCCGAGAGCCTGAGCGCGCGAAAAGATTTCCGGAAACGGTTCGATGCCGTCGCGCAACAGCCCGCGGACATCGAAGCGTTTGAATTTGTTTAGCGGTGGCATGGCTCAAGGGGTTGCTTGTCTGAGGCTACTTTGCCTGACCGTACATGTGAAAGCCTTGACTTGCGTCAAGGAATTGCCAGCGGCGCGGATTCAAACTGATCGCGATGAAAGCCCCGCGCCTCTTTCCCAATGCCCGCGTCTTGATTGCTCTGGTTCTCATCAACCAAGCCGCGACTCACGCCGCGGACGATGCTCGCCTCGTGGGCAAGAACGTCTATGACCAGCACTGCGCCGCGTGCCACAGTGCGAGCGGCGATGGTAACGGCCCGGCCTCGGCGTGGCTCTACCCCAAGCCGCGCAACTTCAGCGCCGGTCAATTCAAGATCAAGTCCACACCGGGCCAATCGTTGCCAACGGATGAAGATTTGCTTGGCTCAGTCACGCGCGGTTTGCCGGGCAGCTCGATGCCGAGCTTTTCCTATCTCACCGAAGCGGAGCGGCGGGACGTGGTTCAATACGTCAAACACCTCACGGCGTACGCCGACAAGTCGGGCAAGTTGATCAACCGGTTTGAGGAAGCGGCGGCCAGCGGCGCCATCGGGAAGCCAGTTCAAGTTCCTACCGAACCCGCCGCCACGATCCAAGAACTCACACTGGGGCGGGAGATTTTCAAGAAAATGCAATGCGCCCTCTGCCACGGTGAAACCGGCGCGGGTGATGGCCCGCAAGTGCCCACGCTCAAGGACGCTTCCGGTCTGCCAGTGCGCCCGCGCGATTTCAACACGGGTCTGTTCCGCGGCGGACATCTCGGGCGCGATCTTTATCTCCGCATCAACAACGGTCTTGCGGGCACACCGATGATTCCCTACGGCGATGACTTGTTGAAGCCTGATGAACGCTGGGCGCTCGTTCACTACGTTCAATCGCTCCGCCGCACGGACGTTTCCGTGAATGACCTGCTCGCACCAGAGGACAGCGCAATTCGAGTGCAAAAGGTCGCGAAACTTCCGACCGAACCGACGGATGCCGCGTGGGAATCGCTCGATCCGGTGCGCGTGCCGCTCAATCCGCTCTGGCCCGAGCCGAATCAGGTTTACGCCGTTGCTGTTTCCGTTGTGACCGACGGCAAGAAGCTCGCCGTGTTGCTGCAATGGCGCGATGAGTTGCCGCAAAATACGGCCATCCGCGTGCAGGATTTTCAGGACGGCGCGGCGCTCCAGTTCTCGCTGTCCGGCAAATACGGTTTCCTCGGCATGGGCGACAAGGACAACCCCGTGAATCTCTGGAACTGGAAGGCCGGCTGGCAGGCCGAAGCGGAGGGACAAGGCCCGCCCGATATGGACACGGTTTATCCCTCCATGCATGTGGACGCCTGGACTTTCACGAACTACAGCACGGCTATCAGCGCGGGCAACGTAATCTCGCAATCGCACAAATCTCCGGTCGAAGACGCCAACGCCGCTGGCTTTGGCTCGTTCAAGTCGCAGCCGATCGCGCAGCAGAATGTTCAGGGCAAAGGCGTGTGGCACGACGGCTTTTGGAACGTCGTTTTCATCCGCGACCTCAAGTCGAAAGATGCGGACGACGTGAAGTTCGTCGCTGGCAAATCCGTGCCCGTTGCGTTCGCCATCTGGAACGGCGAGCAGCACGACCGCAATGGCCGCAAGATGGTGAGCAATTGGTATCAACTCATCCTCGACGACAACAAAGGCAAGACGGCGAAACGCTAAACGCACCATGAGCAATCCCATGAACGATTCACTTTCTCGCCGTTCCTTCCTCCAACGCAGCGGCCTCGTCGGCGCGGGCATCACCGCCGCGCAATTCATCCCGCTCCGTTTCCTCCAGGCGCAACCCACCGACGATGTGCTCAACCCACTCGCACACTATCCGAATCGAAATTGGGAGCAACTCTACCGCAACCAATACGCCTACGACCACGCCTTCTCGTGGGTGTGCGCGCCGAACGACACGCACAACTGCCGCATCACCGCACACGTCCGCAACGGCGTCATCGTCCGGCTCGGCGAACAATACGACATCCACACCTACACCGATCTCTACGGCAAGCACGCTTCGGCCTCGTGGGGTAATCGCCATTGCGCGAAGGGCTACACGTTCCATCGCATTCTCTACGGCCCGTATCGGTTGAAGCATCCCATTGTGCGGCGTGGTTGGAAGCGTTGGGCCGACGACGGATTCCCCACGCTCACCGCCGAGGTCAAAGCGAAATACAAATTCGACACGCGTGGGACAGACAAGTTTGAACGCATCTCATGGGACGAGGCGTTCGATTACATCGCACGTGCGACGAAAGCCATCGCCGTCCGCTACAGCGGCGAGGCTGGCGCGAAGCTGCTCGAAGCGCAGGGCTATCCCAAGGAGATGATCGAGGACATGGGCGGCGCAGGCACGCGCACGATCAAGATGCGCGGCGGCATGGGCTTGCTCGGCGTGCTCGGCAAATACGGGATGTATCGCCTCTGCAATTCACTCGCGTTGCTGGACGTGCATGTGCGCGGCGTGAAGCAAGAGGACGCCAAGGCTGGTCGCGTGTGGTCAAACTACACCTGGCACGGCGATCAAGCGCCCGGCCATCCGTGGGTGCATGGCTTGCAGAATTCGGAGACGGACTTCAACGATTTGCGCAACTCGAAGTTGATCGTGATGAACGGCAAAAACCTCGTCGAAAACAAAATGGCGGACGCGCATTGGTTCGTCGAGGCGATGGAACGCGGCTGCAAGATTGTCGTTATCGCGCCCGAATACGGCGCGCCCTCGACGAAGGCCGATTATTGGATTCCCGTGCGCCCGTCCACCGACGCGGCGCTCTGGCTTGGCGTCACGCGGCTGATGATCGAGAACAAATGGTATGACGAGACGTTCGTGAAGCAGTTCACAGATTTCCCGCTGCTCGTCCGCACCGACAACGGCAAGCGCCTGCGCGCGGCGGAAGTTTTCCCGAACTACACCAGCACGCTCCCTGCCGACAGCCCGAGCAAGAAGGTGCAGGGCCTGACCGACGAACAGCACAAGAAACTCGGCGATTTCGTCGTGTGGGACGCGAAGACGAATTCACCGAAGGCGCTCACCCGCGACATGGTCGGCGGCACGCTGACTGCGAGTGGCATTGATCCGACGCTGGATTGGAAAGGCAAAGTTAAACTCACTGACGGCAGCGAAGTGGAAGCCGCCACATCGTGGAATCTCTATCAAGTTCACCTCAAGGATTACGACCTCGACAGC
>CAZFNB010000152.1:0-6098 GCA_964520235.1 uncultured Bifidobacterium sp.
GTTGGCTTCAAGACCATTACCATCCCGATAGTCAACGACACCATTGTGGACAGCAACGAAACCTTCAGCGTGTTCCTGCACAGCCCGACCGGCGGCGTCCAACTCGTCACCAGCCCCACATTTTTCACCAACACCACCGTGACCATCAAGGAAGACGACGCTGGCGGTATCATCTCATTCACCGTCACGAATTTCTCCGTCACTGAAATCGGCAAGGCGGCAAAAATTCTCCTCGCGCGCACCGGCGGCAAGGCGGGCGGCGTCACAGTAAATCTCGCCAGCACCGATGGCGGTTCTGCCACAGACGGCGCGGATTACACCGGCATCAACACCAACATCACCTTCAACGCCAACGAACTCGCCAAGACCATCCTGGTTCCCGTGGCGAATGATTCGCTCGATGAAACCAATGAAACGGTGTTCCTTGCCCTCAGCAACCCGACCGGCGGCGCAAGCCTCGGCTCGAAGTCGAACGCCGTGCTCACCATTCTCGATGATGATGTCGGCGGCACGATCAATCTCAGTTCCGTCTCCTACGTCACGAACGAGAACAACACCGCTTTCATCATCACCGTCCTCCGCACCATCGGCAAGGCCAGCGCCGCAAGCGTGAGTTTCACCACCCTCGACGGAACAGCCATTGCGAATGAAGATTACCTCCCGACCGAAGGCATCCTCACGTTCGGATCAAACGAAGTCAGCAAGGTCGTTTCGGTATCAATCCCCAACGACACCGTGGCTGAAGGCAACGAGACCCTTTCGTTCCGCATCTTCAATCCTGTTGGCGGCGCAATTCTCGGAACCAAGACCAACGCCACTCTCACCATTCGCGATGACGAATCGAGCGTTGCGTTCACGAATGTAGCCTACTCGATTGGCGAAGCCGGCCCGTCCGTCTCGGTCAACGTCATCCGCTCCGGCGCTCTCATCACGCCGGTGTCGGTGAACTTCAGCACGGCGGACGATTCAGCGGTTTCCACCAACGACTACCGGGGCACCAACGGCACGATCCTTTTCCCCGCCGGCATCGGCTTCAAGACGATCACCATCCCGATTGTCAACGACACCCTCGTCGAGAGCAACGAGACGTTCAGCATCTTCCTCCACAGCCCGAGCAACGGCGTCCAACTCGGCACGATCACCAACACCGTCGTCACCATCACGAACAACGATTCCGGCGGCATCATCAACTTCAAGTCCGCCGTGTTCAGCACGAATGAGAATGCAAACGCCGTCATCACCATCACCCGCACCAACGGCTCGGCCAGCGGCGTGAGTGTGACCTTCTCGGCGGAAAGCGGCTCGGCAACCTCCCCTGCCGATTTCACTGCGGGCGCACAGACCATCACCTTCGGGGCGAACCAGACTTCAACCAACGTCATCGTTCCCATCATCAACGACACGCTTGACGAAACAAACGAGACGGTGAATCTCGCGTTGAGCAACGTCACCGGCGGGGCCGCACCAGGCTCCATCTCCAACGCGGTGCTCACCATTTTGGACAACGACTCCGGCGGCGCGATCCTCTTCACCTCGCTGAGTTACACCACCAATGAAGGCGCAGGCGTCATCAACGCCATCGTCACCCGCACCAACGGCATCGCAAGCGATGTGACCGTGGGATATTTCACACAGGACGGCACGGCCCTGGCCGGAACGGATTACTCGAACACCGTCGGCACGCTGACGTTCAATGCGGGCGAAACCAACAAGATAATCGCCGTGCCTTTGATTGACGATTTCCTGCCGGACGGCGCGAAGTCATTCAATCTGTTGCTCACCAACGCCACCGGTGGCGCGGTGATCGGTGTACGCTCCAACGCCACCATGAACATCACCGATGATGAGAACAGCGTGGTCATCGAAAGCGCCAGTTACACCACCAACGAGGCGGCGGGTGCGATTTCCATCCGCGTCCTGCGCTCGGGCGCGCTTGGCTCGGCGGTATCCGTCCAGTTCTCCACAGCGGATGGCACGGCGGTTTCGCCCGGTGATTATGCGGGCACGAACCGCACGCTGAACTTCCCATCCGGTTCGAGCGTTCAAACCGTGGTCATCCCCATAGTCAACGACACGATTGATGAGAACGACGAGACGTTCACAGTGTCGCTCTCCAGTCCTGGAGGCGGAGTGCAGATCGGCTCGACCTCCAACACCGTTGTGACCATCACGGACAATGACACGGCAGGCAGCGTGCAATTCAGCTCGACCGCATACAACGTGACCGAAGCCACAAACAACGCCGCCATCACCGTGCGGCGCACCGGCGGTCTGGCAGGCGGCGTGACGGTCCAATTCAAGACAACCACTGGCACGGCGACGCCGGTCGCAGACTACACGGCCACCACCAACACGGTCACATTCAACGCGGGCGAATCGAACAAGATCGTGCTTGTGCCGATCGTCTCTGACGGCCTCACTGAATCGAATGAAACGGTGAATTTGCTTCTGCTTGAACCCACGGGCAGCGCCACGCTGGGAACACCCGCCGAGGCGGTGTTGACGATTTCAGATGCTCCAGACCCGAACGCCATTCCGCTGGCCGGCCCGCCATTCTTCGATGTGACAATTACGGCTACGAACTTTACAGATTCACGGTTTCCGCGAACGCTCAATCTGACAACTTGGGGAGGCACCGCAACCGGCAGCAGCACCATTACAACAACCATGTTCACGAACGCGCCAGCCAGCAACATCGTCACGATGGTGGCGCAGAAATCCGTCCAAAATCTTGTCGGAGGATCCCAACTCCACATCCTGCGGGACAACATCACGTTCAATGTGTTCCAAATCCTGGGCGTCGGCCCGCGTCCGAAAGGCACGCCTCCTCTCGGCACCGTGGTCTATCAGTTTGAAGACACCATCAACGCCGCTGGTACACTCTTCGTCTGCGACTGGGAAAGCGGCCTGGTGAAAATTGACGGCATGTCCTTCGACGGCAACGGCAACCTCACTGGCATCTCGGGACGCATGGACATCATCGTCAAGAACGGAGCCACCAGCAGTTCAACCGAGCGGATACGGATCGTCGGCAGCTTCCGAACGAAACCTTAGCGGCAAGATTGATTCGCCAGCGACCGGTGAAAAGCCGGTCGCTTTTTATTTGGAGCCGTTGTTCTGCTTTTCAAAGAAGTTGAACGTCTCGCGCCACCAATCAGGCGACTGCTCCGCCACTTCGTTGTGTTGCGCACCCGTCACCACTTGAAGTTCCTTCGGGCCGGAGTAGGACTCGTAAAGCTTCCTCCCTGCCTCTGGCGGGATGACCTCATCCTCCGCCGCCACGACGACTTTGACAGGCCCGCGAAAGCCTTGGAGGTCTTGTGCCGGCTCGAATCTGTCGCGCAGCAGAAGCCCTGCGGGAAGAAACGGCAGCCTGCGCTGCGCCACCCACGGGAGACTGTGATAGGGCACAAAGAAAACCATGCCGCGAATATCGTTTGACCGCACCCGCGCCAGATGCCCGCCCACTCCCGAACCGAGTGATTCACACACCACGTAACGCGGCCTGTCGGCGGGCAGCAATGCGAACGCCTCCTCCGCGGCGGCAATCAAACTTGCCTTGCTCGGCGAACCCTCGCGCGAACCGTAGCCCGGATACTCGAGCACGAAAACATCCACGGCAGATGAACTCAGGATCGGCTGTGCGATGTAATCACGGCCCGCGGCCGAACCGGCGTTTCCGTGAACGATCATCACACTCGCCGTCGTCGCGCCGTTTGCGCTCATCTTCCAGCCGATGATCGAGCCGGAGGCATTGCGCCAAGGCTCGAATCCGTTCCCGGCTGCGATCTTTTCCCCGCTGGCCGGGTCAAACCGCGTCGGCACGAACAGCATCCGCCGTTGCATCAATGCGACGACGAACACGATCGTGCCGTAACCGAGAATCAATACGTACCACATCAGCGACAGTTTTCGTTTCCAGCCAGGTTTCGGCAACTGAATTTCAAGCGGGCCGGTTTGCATGATGCGCGAAGCGCCGGATCACGGGTGTCTTCAGCACCGGCTTTACGCCACCGCCACTCCGACATTGGTGATTCGCATTCGAGCCAGTCGCCAAGCCCGGCGCTTCATTTCAAATCCAAGATTGACGCATACCCAGACAAAGCGCGCGAGACCTGGCTTTCCATCTCATTAGCACCCGGCTTCAGCCGGGTGTTCGCGATGCAAACAAGTTGAGCCGCTTCAGCGGCTTCTCGCCAGTCGGAAAAAGCTGTTGAAACAGCTTTTTCGTTCTTCTTCAACTCACACCGGGCTGAAGCCCGGTGCTAATGAGAGGCGGAATGCGCCTGCCTTGGCCTCAAATCGTCCAGCCTTTGCTCAACGCGTGATAAACCTCGTTGTTGCGCAACGTCTGTTGGAAATCGCGCACGTTCGTCTTGCCGTCAATGATGGCGAGTTCGATACCCGCCATGGTCGCAAAGTCTTCAATCATCTCGGTGGTCACGACCTGGCTGAAGCCGGTGTGATGCGCACCACCGGCATGAATCCAGCACGCGCACGCTTCCTCGAAGCTCGGGCGACACTGCCACACGGCGCGAGCCACCGGGAGCTTCGGCATGTCGTGCGGCGGCGTGATGCAATCCACTTCATTGAGCAGGAAACGGAAACGGTTGCCCATGTCCATCAACGCGACGTTGATACCCGCGCCCGCCGGAGTGTTGAACACGAGGCGCGCCGGGTCGGCCTTGCCACCGATGCCGAGAGGATGAACTTCCAACGACGCCTTGCCGTCCGCGATGCTCGGGCAGATTTCCAGCATGTGCGAACCGAGCACGAGTTGGTTGCCACTTTCCAGATGGTAGGTGTAATCCTCCATGAAAGACGCCCCGCCGAGACCGGTCGCCATAACCTTCATCGCGCGCACGAGTGCAGCGGTCTTCCAGTCGCCTTCGCCGGCGAAACCAAAACCCGCCGCCATCATGCGCTGCGAACCGACGCCCGGCAATTGCGCCAAGCCATGCAAATCTTCGAACGTATCGGTGTAACCCTTGAAGCCGCCATCGGTCAGGAATTGTTTGATGCCGAGTTCGATGCGCGCGGCATCGCGGACAAACTTGTGACGCTTGCCGCCCTTCTTGAGATCGGAAGCCACGACATATTTCGCTTCGTATTCCTTGATGATCCCGTCCACTTCCTTGTCCGTGATGGCGTTCACGATTTTCACCAGATCGCCGACGCCGTATGTGTTGACGGAGAAACCGAACTTGAGTTGCGCGGCCACCTTGTCGCCTTCGGTGACGGCTACCTCGCGCATGTTGTCGCCGATACGGGCGAACTTCGCGCCCTGCCAGTCGTGCCATGCGGCGGCAGCGCGCGTCCAGGAACAAATCTTTTCCTGCGTCTCAGCTTCCTGCCAGAAACCGACGACGACTTTCCGCGCGATGCGGAGGCGCGTCATGATGAAACCATGCTCGCGATCGCCATGCGCCGCCTGGTTCATGTTCATGAAATCCATGTCAATCGTGCTCCACGGGAGGTCGCGATTGTATTGCGTGTGCAAGTGGCAGATCGGCTTGCGCAGTTGCTTGAGGCCGTTGATCCACATCTTCGACGGCGAGAAAGTGTGACACCAGGTGATGAGTCCGATGCAGTTCTTTGCGTTGTTTGCCTGTTGGCAAAGTTCCGTGATCGCGTCCGGCGAAACCATCACGGACTTGAATACGACTTTAACCGGAATCGCGGATGCGTCATTGAGCGTCTTGGCGATTTCCAGTGAATGTTTCGCGACGGCTTTGAGCGTTTCCGGACCGTAGAGATGTTGACTGCCAGTGACAAACCAGACTTCGAGTTTCTTGAGGCTGATCATAGATTTCAGATGAATTCGTTGATGAGGTTTTCCAGGTATTCCTGACGTCCGCTGGCGTTGGCGTCCGCGTCGCCTTTGGCGAGCATGTAGGCTTCGAGTTCCTTGAAGCCGACCTTGCCGGACTCGATCTTCGCGCCGATGCCTTTGTCCCACGACGCGTAGCGCTGTTGGACAAACTTCTCCAACCGCCCGTCCTTGCGGATGGCGGCGGCGATCTTGAGGCCGCGCGCGAAGGCGTCCATGCCGCCGATGTGCGCGTGGAACAGATCAATCGGCTCGAAACTTTCGCGCC
>CAZFNB010000153.1:0-6090 GCA_964520235.1 uncultured Bifidobacterium sp.
GCTCACAAGATAAAAATCCATCTCAACCTTTGCGCGCGATCAACTCCCGGAATTCCGAGAAGAGCGGCGTCGAGTCGTGCGGCCCCGGCGAGGCCTCGGGATGATATTGAACGCAGAAGATGGGTTTCGTCTTGTGCCGCAACCCTTCCACAGTCTGGTCGTTGAGGTTGATGCGGTTCACGGAAACGTTTGACGGCAGTGATTTCGCGTCCACGGCAAAACCGTGATTCTGTGATGTGATTTCCACCCTGCCGGATTCCAGATCCTTCACAGGCTGGTTGCCGCCGCGATGACCAAACTTGAGCTTGAAAGTTTTTCCGCCCAACGCCTGGCCAAGAATCTGATGGCCCAGACATATTCCGAAAATCGGGATGCCCGAATCCACAAGTGTTTTCACTTCGCGAACGATGTAATCCAAGGCCGCAGGATCACCGGGTCCGTTCGAGAGAAAAATACCGGCGGGCCTGTGCTTCATGGCATCTGCGGCGCTGGCCGTTGCGGGCAGCACTTGAACCTTGAACCCATGTTGACGCAGCCGGCGCAGGATGTTGTATTTCATCCCGAAATCAAACGCCACGATCGGCACATCCGCGGGCGGCAACGGCTTCCGGACGTTGCGCGCGTCGGCTGCTTTTGTGCCGCGAACCAGATCAAACGCCGCGCTTTGCTCGTCATGTTCATCCCATGCGAACGCCTTCTTGTGCGTGACCTCCTTCACATAGTCCACGCCCACGAAGACGAATTCCTTCGCGCGTTTCACCGCCTCGGCATCCGAAATGTTTTCCGTGCTGATGAATCCGTTGAGAGCGCCCCGCACGCGAAGTTTTTTGGTCAATGCCCGGGTGTCAATGCCCTGGATGCCGGGGATGCCGTTCTTTTCGAGATACTGAGGAAGCGAATAATCCGCGCGCCAGTTGCTGACCACCGGCGACACCTCGCGCACCACGAATCCAGCCGCGTGTGGTCGCCATGATTCCACGTCCACCTCGTTCACGCCGTAGTTGCCGATGAGCGGATACGTCATCGTGACGATCTGCCCTTTGTAGGACGGGTCGGTGAGAATCTCCTGATAGCCGGTCATCGAGGTGTTGAAACACACCTCGCCACAGGCCGACGCCTTCGCGCCAAAACCCGTGCCGTGAAAAACAGAGCCGTCCTCAAGAGCCAGAATCGCTTTCATCAAATCAAACGCGCAGATGCTACGGTTCGCGCGCGAATCTTCAAGCCGCAAAACTGCAAGGCAGCGGATGAATTTGAATTATTGGCTGGGTGAGCGTCCGCGCGAGCCATTGTTACACTGACTTTATTACCTCATCCAGGCTCGTCAGCAGCCTCGCTCCACCAAACCGACCTACTACCAACAGCTAAGCTGGTTTGTCTTGTCAACGCGCCGTCTTACCTGTTTTCTGGAGTTGAATATGAACCAGCCATCCGCGTCTCAGCTTCGCATGTTTTCAAAACTCTCCCTGTTCCTCCTGGCTGCCGTGTTGCTGGCCAGTTCAACATTTGGTGCGCCCTCTCCTGCTCCCGCAATCCCGGATGAGAAACTCAAACCCATTTTCGACACCAAATCGCTCGACGGCTGGATTCAACGCGGCGGCAAAGCAAAATATGCCGTCGAGGATGGCGTCATCGTTGGCAGCACGGTCAAGGGCACGCCGAACAGTTTTCTTTGCACGGAGAAGGATTACGGAGACTTCGCGCTCGATCTCGAAATCAACGCGGACAAGGATTTGAATTCCGGCGTGCAGATCAGGAGCCACTGTTTCGACAAAGCCTATGCTTACATTTTTGGCGCAACGAATCTGAACATCCCGGCGGGGCGCGTCCACGGTTATCAAGCCGAGGTGGATCATCGCCCGGAGCGACGCTGGAGCGGCGGTCTTTACGAGGAAGGTCGTCGCCTGTGGCTCAATCCCATCCCCAGCAATTCACCCGCAAGCCTCGCGTTCAAATTCGGCGAATGGAATCGTTATCGCATCGAGTGCGTCGGGGATTCGCTTAAAACCTGGGTCAACGACGTGCCCGCAGCGGATCTCGTGGATTCGGAGGCATTGACGGGTTTCATCGCCTTGCAAGTTCACAGCGCGAGCAAGGAGGACATGCACGTGCGTTTTCGCAACATCCGGCTTGCAGACCTCGGGCGACACGAATGGAAGCCGCTCCCCGTGCAGTCAAATTTTCCGAACGCGCACATCATCGGCAAGGGAACATGGAACGTGGAAGATGGCGTGATTCACGCCACGCATTCCGCTGCGGACAAGGAATACGGGCATCTCGTCACGGACGGCACGCTTTCGGATTTCACCGTGCGTTTCAAATTCAAATCGCTCAAGGGCAACAGCGGATTTTATTTCCGTTCCGACGAGGAGAACGGCGGACTCGTCGGGATGCAGGCGGAGATTGATGCCACAAAAGATGTGGGCGGCATTTATGAATCCGGTGGACGCGGCTGGGTGAGCCAGCCTGCTACGGATGAGGTTCGCAAAGCGTTCAGGCCGCAGGATTGGAACACCATGACCGTGTCCGCGCACGCCGGGCGGATTGTCGTTCACGTCAACGGCTATAAAACTGCGGATGTTCAGGACGAAACCGGACGCACCCAGGGCAAATGCGCGTTGCAACTTCACGGCGGGCAGGACGTGGACGTCTATTTCAAAGATTTCGAGATTCTTGCCAAAGCACAATGACACCAACCATGAAACGATTCGACCGTCGCTCGTTCCTTAAAAGCTCCGCGCTCGCCGCCGGCGCGCTGGGGTTCTCCCCTGCCCTGCTCCGCGCCCAGAGCAACGTCAATGCTCAGGTCGCGGGCGCAAATGATGACATCCGCATCGCTGTCATCGGCCTGAGGCAGCGCGGCAAGAACCACATTGAAAATTATCGCACGGCCAAAGGTGTCCGTATCGTTGCGTTGTGCGACGTGGACCAGGAAATCCTCGATGAACAGGCTGCCAAGGTCAAAGAGTTCAGTCCGAACGTTCAGACGTTCCGCGACGTGCGCAAACTGCTGGAAGCGCCGGGAATTGACGCCGTCTCCATCGCCACGCCGAATCATTGGCACGCGCTCGGCGCCATTTGGGCCGTCCAGGCGGGCAAGGACGTTTACGTCGAGAAACCGGTTTCGCACAACATCTGGGAGGGGCGAAAAATCGTCGAAGCTGCGCGCAAATACAATCGCATCGTCCAGGCCGGCACGCAGACGCGCTCAAGCCCCGCGGTCAAGGAAGCGATCGAGTGGTTGCGCGCCGGAAATCTTGGAAAGCCCGTGCTTGGCCGCGTGCTTTGTTACAATCGCCGCGAAAGCATCGGCAAGGCGGACGGCCCGCTCGTCATTCCTGATACGATTGACTACGATCTCTGGTGCGGCCCCGCGCCGAAGGAGACGCTCCACCGCAAGCGGCTGCACTACGACTGGCATTGGGTCTGGCCCACGGGCAACGGCGACATCGGCAACCAGGGCGTGCATCAGGTGGACATGGTGCGTTGGGCGCTCGGTTACGACGAACTTTCGCCGCGCGTGTTCAGTCTCGGCGGACGCTTCGGTTACGAGGACGATGCCACAACGCCCAACACACAGATCGTGTGGCACGATTACAAGACCACGCCGGTCATCGTCGAGATGCGCGGACTCCCGACCAAGGACGGATCGAACAGCATGGATCAATATCGCGGCAAACATCGCGGCGTGAGCGGGGTTGTCGAGTGCGAGGGCGGATATTTTGTCATCCCGAACTACACCAGCGCCGTTGCGTGTGACAAGGACGGCAACGAGATCAAGAAATGGGAAGGCACGACGAACCACTACCACAATTTCATCAAGGCCGTCCGCAGCCACAAGGTCGGCGACCTCAATTGCGACATCCTTGAAGGCCACCTCTCCGCCGCGCTTTGCCACACAGGAAACATTTCACAACAACTCGGCAGGAAAGTTTCCGCCGACGAACTCGCCGCTGCGATCAAGAACGAGAAAGAAGTCGCGGACGCCGTGGGCCGGATGGAGGAACATCTCTCGGCCAATCTGGTGAACATGAAACAGACTCAATTCACCCTCGGCCCGGTTTTGAACTTTGACACCAGGACCGAGCGATTCACCGACAACGCAGCCGCCAACAAACTCGTCTCACGCGACTACCGCAAACCGTTCGTTATACCTGAGAAGGTGTAGCTTAAAAGTGCGCAAAGACGACGGTGACGTAGAAATGGATTGCCGCAGAATTGAAGATGGGCACATGGATGCATGTTGCAAACCGGCTCTCTGACAACCCAGATCAATCTGATTAAAAACCCGGTTTGAACTTGTGTCAAAAGTAAGGAGCGCCCCCTTTATGCGCCAGCGTCAATTATCATGGCACACTCGTTGCCTTGGCTGGTCGAGTACAGTTCACTTTACTTCTCTTCGCGAGTAATCTTGATCGTAACCTCCCCATTTGTATTTAAGTGAGCTGTAATCCATCCGTCAAAACTTGGGGCATTTGTAATAAGATCCTTAACTACTACTGATTTTCTACAAAGCTTACCCGAGTCATACTGCCATTGGAAAGTTGCAGAAGCCGGAATCGGAAGTTTGACCGTTCCATAGGCTCTCAAACTACGAGGCGCGATGCTGCCAAATTCAAGAGTGCGGTCTCCGTAAACTATCCGTGAATCGGAAATGCGTTCGTTGCCGTCATTAAACAGTTGAAGACTGTAGAATGTATCGCGGCAACCGGAAAATATTGTGCCAATCATAGTTAGGAAAAAGAGGATTATCGAGGGTTTCCAATAGGGAATTTGTTTTGTCAGCATATTCGTGTGTTAATGTTAATAAGTCGTAAAGGGGTCGCTCCATACTTTTGACACAAGCTTATTTGGTTTGATGGATCGGTTTGGATTGTTAGGCCTAAGCCAGCATGTTGCTCACATGCGCTCATGTTCCCGTGAGTTCCTGTGCCATCCATTTCAACGCCACCGCAGCCTCCATGCAACACAGATTTTGCATTAAAAAAGGCGGGCCGTTGCCGGCCCGCCTTTGAATCGGTTGAGAATGAATTACTGCTGCGCGGGCACGGGTTCGGTTTTGCCGCCCATTTCCTTGTCGCGGTCTTCCATCGCGGCCTTGCGTGAGAGACGCACGCGGCCCTTCTCGTCCACGCCGAGGCACTTCACCTGAATCTCGTCGCCCATCTTGACGATGTCTTCGGTCTTCTTGACGCGGAAGTTCGCCAGCTCGCTGATGTGAACCAGGCCGTCCTTGCCGGGCAGGAATTCCACGAACGCGCCAAATTCCTTTATCGTGACAACCTTGCCGCGATAGATCTTGCCGATCTCGGCTTCGGCAGTCATGCCTGTGATGTGATCCACGGCGATCTTCATCCCTTCCGCCGAGACGGAGAAGATGTTCACGCTGCCATCATCCTCGATGTCAATTTCGCAACCGGATTCTTCGACCAGCTTCTTGATGTTCTTGCCGCCAGGTCCGATGAGCGCGCCGATCTTCTCGGGGTTGATCTTGAGCGTGGTGATGCGCGGCGCGTATTTGCTGATCTCCTTGCGCGGTTCGGAAATTGTCTTCGCCATCTCAGCGAGGATCGCGAGACGGGCGACGCGCGCCTTCTCGACTGCCTGTTCCATGATGGCGTGAGGCAGACCTTTCAACTTGAGGTCAAGTTGGAAACCGGTGATGCCCTTTTCAGTTCCTGCGATCTTGCAATCCATGTCGCAGTAGGCGTCTTCCCAGCCGATGATGTCGGTGAGAAGCTGGTATTTGGAAATGTTCTTGTCGCCGCCGTATTCGGTGCAGATGCCGACGCTGATGCCGGCCACGGGGCGGATCATCGGGACGCCCGCATCCAGCAACGCCAGCGTGCCGCCGCAGACGGAGGCCATCGAGGTCGAGCCGTTGGATTCCATGATCTCGCTTGTGACGCGGACGGCGTAAGGATACGTGTCGAGCGGGAGCATCGGTTCGATGCTGCGTTCGGCGAGCGCGCCGTGGCCGATCTCGCGACGGCCCGGGCCGCTGATGCGTCCGGTTTCGCCGACGGAGAAGTTCGGGAAGTTGTAATGCAGGATGAATTTCTTCTCGTTCTCGCCGCCGGTGTAGGAATC
>CAZFNB010000154.1:0-6077 GCA_964520235.1 uncultured Bifidobacterium sp.
GCCGACATTTTGAAGAAGCCGCTGTTGCCGGGGAAATTTGTGATGCGCCATTCGTAGGCCAGGTTGGTGAGGGTGACCGGGCCGTTGGTCGTATAATTCGTCGAATAGCCGGTGACGTACGGGGCGAGGAAAAAATTCGTGTTCAGAGTGAACGGGCCGGCTGTGTTTGAAGAGCTGTAAAATTGGTAGCTCTGCGCTCCGGGAGACGGGCTGAAACGCAAATTTTTCTGCGTCCCTTTGACGACAAGCTCGGAGATTTCAGGTGGCGGGGCTTCGGATGCCCGGGAGTTCAAGGCGGCGCACAGCAACACCAGAACGGCTCCGTGCAAAACAACTGTGCTTTTCATCTTGGAAAATTGACCCAATTTCGCGCCTACCATGCGCCTGCACAAAATAGGTGTCAAGCGACGGCTGCGGGTTTCTTCGTTCTTAAAACTGGACGGACATTGTCTGGCTTTGATTACGGCAGGACGCCAAGGCTGCGCTTCGGAGTTGTGGCCCCCAGTATGTTCCCGTTACGGTAAGCGCAAATGAACCGCCAGCCCGAGTCGAACATCCTGTTGCTTGGGATTCCTTTTCTCGTGCTGTTGTGCCTGATCGCCACTGCTGGCTGTCAAAGCAAAACCACCCTTCGCAAGAAACAAATGGCCGCGTTCCAGGCGGGTCGTCAGGAGGCAATCCGGCAAATGACCGAGGCCCGGCGTACGAGCATCCGCATCCTGGGCAACGTGCAGAATCCCGAGATCCAGTGGCGTGATGACCTCTCGCTCGCGCAGGTCATCATCGAAGCTCGATGCCTTGATCGCAAAGACCCGGGGTTGATTGTCATCTATCGTCAGCGCGTGCGGATTCCAATCGTCCCTGAACTTCTCTTGCGCGGCGATGATGTGCCGCTTGAACCGGGAGATACCATCGAATTGCAACCGTGAAGGATTCACAAACGATTCAACAAATCAATCGAACCTACGCCCGCGTCGGTGGGCGGATGCTTTCCTATTTCGGCGGTTGCGATTATTTCCGGATGGCAAGCCATCCGGTTGTGATTGCAGCAGTGGGCGAGGGGGTGCGCCGCTTCGGCCTGAACGTGGCGGCATCGCGCGCCACGACTGGCAATCACGCGCTTTATCCGAAACTTGAAAAACAGCTCGCGCAATTCTTCAAGGGGGAAGCCGCGTTGCTTGTCAGCAACGGTTACGTGACCAATCTTGTCGCTGTGCAGGCATTGGCGGGAAATTTCTCCCACGCACTGATTGATGAACGCGCACATGCTTCACTCGTGGACGCCTCATCGTTTCTGGATTGCCCTGTGTTAAAATTCGAGCATCGCGATCCTGCGGACGCTTCGCGTGCGTTGAAGCGATGTGGTACGGGGGCGCGTCCGATTCTTCTAACTGACGGAATGTTTTCGCATGACGGGTCGGTCGCGCCGTTGCGGGCGTATCTGAAATTGCTCCCGCGCGATGGATGGGTGCTGGTGGATGACGCGCACGGCGCAGGGACGCTGGGCGCAACGGGCCGCGGCAGCATCGAGCTTGAAGGCGTGTCGCGCAGGCGAATCATCCAGTCCATCACGTTGAGCAAAGCGTTCGGGGTCTATGGCGGCGCTGTGATTTGCGCGCGGGACATGCGTGAACGGATGACGGGCACGCGGATGTTCATCGGCGGTACTCCGCTGCCTTTGCCGCTGGCTTATGCGGTGTCGCGGTCTCTGGAGATTTTGGGCGACGACAGGTCGTTTCGTGTCCGGTTGAATCAAAACGCATCGCGGGTCAAACAGGCCGTCCGTAAAATGGGTTTCAATCCGGCACAGACGCCTGGCCCGATTGTCAGGTTTGATTTGAACGAACCTCGCGAGGTTTCGAGGCTGAAGCGCACGCTGCTTGCCGCCGGCATTTTGCCGCCGTTGATTCATTATCTGGGCGGTCCGAAGCACGGCTATTTTCGTTTCGTGATCTCCAGTGAACACACGCCGAAACAGCTCGATACATTGATCGAAGCCTTGTCTCGCTTTTGCCGTGGCTGATGTGTGTGGGATGTACGCATATCGCTCTTGCCCGTTTCAGGGGCTTCCGCTAGGGTGCGCTCGTTATGGAAAATGATGCTCCGCCTCCCATTGGCACTTCTTCGCAACCGGTGATTCCGCCTCCGGTCACGCCGCCTCCACCGCCACCGTTGACGTCACCCGTGGCGACCGCTCCAAAGTCCCGCAAGAGCAGCGGATGGATGGTTGCCGCCGTGATACTTTTTGTTCTGCTTGGAGTGAGCGTGATTTTCAACATCGGCAGTTTCTTTTCCAATCTGGTTCCGATTCAAGGTGTCAACAAGCGGCTGGCTGGACCGCGTTTGGACGAGGTGGTGATCGAAGACAACGATGCCTCGGCCAAGATCGCGATTGTGCCGATTGAAGGCGTCATCAGCAGTTACAACACGGACAGCGGCCCTTACAACATGGTTGAAGTGGTCAAGGCCCAGTTGGATCGCGCCAGGGAAGATCGGAAGGTGAAGGCCGTCATCTTGAAGGTGGACTCCCCCGGCGGCGAAGTGCTTGCCTCGGACGAAATTTCCAAGGCACTTTCTGAATTTCAAAAGAATGCAAAAAAGCCGGTCGTCGTTTCGATGGGCAGCCTTGCCGCGTCGGGCGGTTATTATGTTTCTGCGCCCGCACGGTGGATTGTCGCGAACGAACTCACCATCACCGGCAGCATTGGTGTCATCATGCACGGCTGGAATTATCGCGGGCTGATGGACAAGGTTGGCGTCCAGCCGCGTGTCTATAAAAGCGGGAAGTTCAAGGACATGTTGAGCGGCTCGCGCGATCCGTTGAAGATTTCGCCCGAGGAGGACGCGATGGTTCAGGGGTTGATTGACGAAACCTACCAAAAGTTCAAAAGTGTCGTCGCCGAGGGCCGCAAAAAAGCCTTCGAGGAGAACAAAAAGGAAAAGATGGATGGCCATGCATTGGTCAGGGACTGGGCCGACTATGCGGACGGACGGGTGTTCTCGGGCAAGCAGGCTCTGGATCTCGGTTTTGTGGACGAGTTGGGCAACTTTGATGTGGCGGTGGATCGCGCTTTGGAAATCGCCGGAGAGTCGGACGCCAATCTGATCGAATACCGTCAACGGCATGACTTCGCCGATTTTCTGGGGTTGCTGGGCGAAGGCCGTGCCAGTTCACGATCCATCAAACTCGACATCGGCATTGAGACTCCAAAGCTCCAGGCGGGGCGTCTCTATTTTCTATCACCCAACTACCTCGACTGAACTTGAAGGGCGTGACGGTCATCGCGCACCCGCTGGTGCAGCATAATCTGACGCGGCTGCGTGATCGCGACACGGGGCACATGGAATTTCGCCGCGTCTTGAGCGAGGTCGCGGCGCTCATGCTCTACGAAGCCACGCGATCATTTGCCGCGGAGCCTGTCGCCGTACGCACTCCGTTGGAAAAGACGCGCGGTTTGAAGCTCAGTCGAGATGTCGTGCTTGTGCCTGTGTTGCGTGCCGGACTTGGGATGCTGGATTCCATCCTGCAATTGATTCCCAATGCGCGAGTCGGTTTCATCGGACTCAAGCGCGAGGAGACCACGCTTCGCGCGCATTTCTATCACCAAAGCCTGCCGAAGGATTTGCGCCGCTACGAAGTCATCCTCATTGACCCGATGCTTGCCACCGGCGGCAGCACCGTGGCTGCGATGGAATTGCTCACCAGTCTTGGCGCGCGACGCGTTCGGCTCGTGAATCTGGTCGCCGCGCCGGAAGGCATCCGCAAGGTGCGCCGCCATTTCCCCCGGCTTCCCATATTCACGGCGGCGATTGATCGCAGTTTGAACGAGCGCGGTTACATTCTGCCCGGCCTTGGCGACGCAGGCGACCGCCTGTTTGGTGTTTGAATTCAGAATCCAACCCCTGACGACATGAAACCGTCCGACAATCTCCTCATGGTTGCCGACAGCGAGCATGACGCGAACATGCTTTATGCGGTCGGCATGTTCGTGCCTGATCCGTTCATCTACCTGCGGCTGCGCGGGCGCGATTACATCGTGTTGAGCGATCTTGAGATTGACCGTGGGCAACGGGACGCGCCGCATTGCCGTGTGCTCTCTTTGAGCGGGTATCAGGAAAAGCTCCGCAAGGCCGGCGTGCGAAAGCCGGGATTGGCGGACGTGATCCGGCAGGTTCTCGCAGAGCGTAAAATCCGCGGGGTCGCCGTGCCTTCAAACTTTTCGCTTGGCCTTGCAAACGAACTCGCCGCGCGCCGGATTCACGTGAAGGCGCTGCGCGGCGGGTTTTTTCCACAGCGCGAAACCAAATCGCCGGTGGAGGTGAAAAAGATCAGCGCGGCGTTGATGATGGCCGAGGTCGGAATGGCCGAGGCGATGCAGGTCTTGCGCGCGAGCAAGATCGGACGCGACCGCCGGCTGATGTATCACAACGTGCCGCTCACGTCCGAGAAGCTGCGCTCGGTGATTGATTGCGCAATCCTTCAGGCCAGCGGCCTCGCGGCCAACACCATCGTCGCCGGAGGGCAGCAAGGGTGCGATCCGCATGAACGTGGCTTCGGTCCTTTGCGCGCCAATGAGCCGATCATCCTCGATATTTTTCCCCGCTCGCAAAAGACCGGTTATTTCGGTGACATCACACGCACTGTCGTTCGCGGACGCGCGAGCGAGGCCGTGCGAAAACTGTACGACACGGTTCTGCGAGGGCAGACGATCGCCTTCAAAATGATCCGCGAGGGTACGCCGACAAGAGCGGTGCATCAGGCGGTCACGGACTACTTCGATTCACAGGGATACAAGACGCAACGACGAAACGGACGCATGGAGGGATTTTTCCACGGCACCGGTCACGGACTTGGAATGGAGATCCACGAAGCCCCGCGCATGGGCATGACTTCGACGGGAAACCTGAAGGCCGGGCAGGTCGTCACGGTTGAGCCGGGCTTGTATTATCCTGGAATCGGCGGCGTGCGGCTTGAGGACGTTGCGCTCGTCACCAGAACCGGCGCACGCAATCTGACACAGTTTGAAAAGGTGCTGGAACTATAGCGCACGATCTTGCTTCATTCTTTACTTGGCCTGGAGTGCAAATCATCCTGCCGCTGATGAACATGTTTCGCTACTGTGCAGCTTTGTCATTTGTGCTCCTTTCATTTGCGCTGTGTGCGGCGGATGCGCCGAAGTCGCCTGATCTGAAGGAAGTGATGGATCTGATCCGCGCCAATCTTTCGGGCGCGACGGAATCCGATCTGAATCAGGCCGCCGTGGACGGGGTGCTGGCAAAGTTTCGCGGCAAAGTACGACTCACCGGCGACAATCAAGCATCACCGGAAGTGAAATTGGAGCGACTCGGAAAATGCGCGGTCATCGAGGATGGGATCGCGTTTTTACGCGTGTCAAACGTTGCGGAGGGTCTGGCCGCCGACATGAAGGCCATGCTCAAAGCGTTCGCTTCAACCAACAAACTCAAGGGTGTCGTGCTCGACCTTCGGTTCTGCGACGGCGAAGATTATTCCGCGGCTGTGATGACGGCGGATCTGTTTTTGTCATCAGAAAAACCATTGCTCAACTGGGGCAGTGGTGAAGCCATGTCGAAGAAAAAAGACGACGCGATCTCGCTGCCGGTGGTGGTGTTGGTGAACAAGGAAACCGTCGGCGCACCCGAGGCTCTGGCGGCGGTGCTGCGTGAAACGGGCACGGCTCTGCTTTTCGGCAACACCACCGCTGGAGCGGCCATGACGATGCGCGACTTTTCGTTGAAGAACGGGCAACGACTTCGGATTGTCAGTGCGCCGGTCAAGCTCGGGGACGGCACGGAATTGTCGCTTGCCGGTGTGAAGCCGGACATTGAAGTGAGTGTATCAATCGAGACCGAGCGTGCCTACCAGGACGACGTTTATGCGGTGCTTGCAACATCAAAATCGGATTCCACAAACCGCATCCGCCGGCCCCGCATCAGCGAAGCCGACCTCGTGCGTGAAAAGCGTGATGGTGTTGCGATTGATGAGAGTGCAGCCGCCCGCGAACGTGAGCCTGAAAAGCCGGTCATCCGCGATCCCGCGCTGGCAAGGGCGGTGGATG
>CAZFNB010000155.1:0-6072 GCA_964520235.1 uncultured Bifidobacterium sp.
GGCGCGGTGATGGTCTGGTAGAGCAGGTCCTGAAACTCGGCCCTGTTCTTTTTGAAGCCCGTGGTGCTGACGTTCGCGAGGTTGTTCGAGATGACGTCGAGATTCTCCTGCTGGGTCTGCATCCCGGCGGCGGAGGAATAAAGTGCGCGCAGCATAAATCAGTTTCAGTTCGGATTTCCAAGTTCAGAGATGGCGCGGCCCATCCGCTCATCGTGCATCTGCATCATGCGCTGGCTCGCCTCGAACGCGCGCATCACGGTGACGAGATTCGCCATCTCGGTGACGGGCGACACATTCGAGCCTTCCAGGACACCCTGGAGCACACGGGCGGATTTGGCTTCGATGGGCTGGAGATTGGACCGTCCGGTCGAGTAAAGACCACCGCCGATTTGGAGGAGTTGCTCCGGCTTCTCAAAGTCCACCAGCTTCAACTTGCCACGAACTTCCGCGCCCTGGCTGATCTCGCCGGTGGGAGAAATGGTGATCGGCGCGGTGCTGCTGCGATCCAGTTGAACCGGCCCGGCCTCGCCCATGACGGGAAAACCCTGTTTGTTTGTGAGCTGGCCAAGTGCGTTGATGCGAAATCCTCCGTCCCGCGTGTAAGCGCTGTCCCCGGAGGGCAGTTGCACCTCAAAGAACCCCTTCCCTTCGATGCCCGCATCCATGTTCGAACCGGTGGGGCGCAGATCACCCTGTGTGAAACTCGTGCTCACCGCCGTGCGCGGCATGGTGAAAAGAGCTTTCGGCCCGGCACCGTCCTGCGAAAACAGCCCGGCTTGAACGGCCTCAAAACTCACCGTGTTTCTCTTGAAACCCGGAACAGAGGCAGCCGCGAGATTTTCCGCCACGGCCTCCTGCCACCGCTCGACGGCGGTCATCGCGGCGGCGGCTTGATACAAACTCACATTCACGACGCGCTGCCAAGCAACGCCAGTGCCACCACGGAAATACGGCTGTTCGCGCGGAAATTCCCGGCTTGAATCCATGTCACCGGGGAAAAAGCTGCCGCCTGAACGAACAAGATGAGAAAAATTTTCCCCGGGGTGGACTCGCTGAAAGCGCCTGACGAACACAGGATCGGAAGAATGAAAAAGTCACCGTGAAGCCATCGCAGATCAGTAACCTGGCTCACGCGCTGGATGACGAGCGCGTCAGTACGCGCATTCCAGTTCGATCACCTGACCGCACGCGCATTGCACACGGATGTGCGTCACGCGATCCCCATCCCGCTGCAACGTCACCACCGGCTTGCCGACGGGGTTTGACGCATCGTGCGCACAGCCGGGCGCAGCGGCCGGGGCGGCCGCTCCCGCAGCCATCGCTACAAACGAGGCCGAGGCGGCGGCGGAATCTCCCATGCGGACGGCGGCCTGTTTCGGCGCAGCCGTCGGCAGAAGCGGTACAAATTTCGAAGACATGGTCAAAGCTGGTTGCCGCGCTTGATCTTCAACAGCACCGCCACGCGGCGGTTGCTTTCATCCGTTGCATCCACGTTTGGAAGCGGCTGTGTGTCGGCAAAGCCCGCCACCTTGCGTATCTGGCGCGGCAGCACATCGTGTTCGATCAACTTGCGACGGGCCGCGTTCGCGCGATTGGCGCTCAATTCCCACGGATCAAACCTGTCATTCTCAGACCTCTGGCTCTTTTCCGTGTGACCCTCAAGTTCGACAGACATGCTGTTGGTGAAGCGTGATACCTCCCATGACAGCGTGGTGAATATCCACGAGCCGTATGGCGTGAACTGCGCGGAATCCGGTTCAAAGATCGGTTTGTGGTTCCGGTCGAACACACTGATCCGCATGCCCTCCGGTGTCACTTCCACATCCAGCGATTTTTCCTCCGGCATCTCGGGGTTGCTCGCGAGCGTGGTCATCAAATCCTGCGCCAGCTTGCGCAGCATGTTCAGTTCGACGGCGGAAGCGGAATCGAAATTCCCCTCCTTCGCCTGCACCGCCTGCACGTCCTTGTTCGGAAGAATGCCGGTGGATTCCTTGGTGAGCGAAGCGAACGGATTGCGGAATGAGCGCTGCACGGCCTCCTTGATCTTTTGATCCTGGGAGACGAGCCAGAGCACGAGGAACAAAGCCATCATCGCCGTGACGAAGTCGGCATAAGCCACCTTCCACGCGCCGCCATGATGTCCGTGACCTTTCTTGGCCATGATTCAGATTTTTTTTGTGCCGGGCGGCTCAACCTTGCGGCGCGGCCGTGGCCTGCTTCAACATCGCTTCAAGTTCATCCGCAGTGGGCTTCACGTCGCTCGAAAGACCGCGGCGGGCGACCTCGATGGCCATGATCGGCGCCATGCCGTTGGCAAAACTCACCACGGCGATCGAGATGGTGCGAAAGAACGCAATCTCCGACGCACCGAGAAATGTCATGTTCACGCAAAGCGGATTCAGGAATCCGTACGAGATCAGAATCCCCAGGAACGTTCCGACCAGCGCGGCTGCCACGTGATGACCGATCTCTTCCACCGGCCCGGCGATGCTTCCCATCGTGATCACAATCCCCAACACGGCGGCCACGATGCCGAACCCGGGCATGGCGTCGGCCGCCTTCGTCAACACGTCCACCGGCTTGTGATGCTCGTCTTCCATCGCATCAATTTCCGTGTCCAGAAGCAGCTTCAATTGATCGGGCTTCACCTTTCCGTCAATGATGGGCCGCAATCCGCCGCAAAGGATCGCCATCGCATGATGGTCCTTCACAAAGTTCGGATACTTGGAAAAAATACTGCTGCTTTCCGGCGTGAGAACATGTTCTTCGAGCGCAATCATTCCATTGCGGCGGCCGATCATGAACAGTTCGTACAGCGCCTTGAACATGTCCTCGTAGGCCTTCTTGCCGTAGGGACTGCCCTTGAGCGTTGCGAGCATCTGTTTGATAAGGGCTATGATGACCGCCTTGGGGGACATGATGACAAGGGCTCCCGCGGCCGAACCGCAGATGACGACGTATTCGGAGATTTGAATCAACGCACCCATGTGTCCACCGGCCATCATGAAGCCGCCGAGAACCGCGCCAAGAACGATAAGTGCGCCAACAATGACAATCATGCGTGAACAAGAAGTAAGTGTGAGGTTTCAGTTGCGGCCTCCTGCTGGGTCAGGAACGCCTTGATCGAGAGAATCGCCTGGGAATGAATCTGGCAGATGCGCGATTCCGTGACGCCGAACGCCTCGGCGATTTCGCGCAGCCGCATGTCTTCAAAATAATAAAGCGCCAGCACCTTGCGCTGCATGTCCGGCAATTGCTGGATACGCCGGGCGATCAACCGCGCCACTTCACGGCGCGACGTGCAATCCATCGGGTCAGGCTGGGTTTCGTCCGCAATGCTTTCGTGCCGGCTTGCGTCATCATCGTCGCCGGACGTCGCATCCAGACAGACAAACGTCGCGGGCCGGATTTCCTCCAGCAATTCGTGATACTCGTCGAGTGAGAGCTTGAGCGCGGCTGCCACCTCTTCATCAGACGCCGGTTCGCCGTTACGTTGCTCAATCTGCTGGATCGCCGCCTGCACCTTGCGGGCCTTGTCATGAACCGAACGCGGCACCCAATCGAGACGCCGGAGTTCGTCGAACACCGCGCCGCGAATCCGTACGCGGGCATACGCCTCGAAGGAACTGCCGCCTTTCGGATCAAATTGACGCACTGCATTCAGCAATCCCACAAGACCCGAGCTGTAGAGGTCGTCAGGATCAACGTGCGAAGGAAGATTCATTGCCAGCCGCCCTACCACGGTCCGAACCAGCGGCAGATGCTTTTGCACCAGCGCATCCTCGGCTGCACTGCCCGGCGAGAGACGTTTGTAGCTTTGCGCGGCGCCTTTCACGCGCGCTTTCGCATCATCCCTGTCTGTGCTGGTCTGCTTTTTGAGGGGCATGGGTTAAAATCACTTTTTGAGCGTGGTCACAACCTTGGTGGACGGCCCGTCCGTCATCGGCCTCCGATTCAAACTGTCCGCCAGGCCGCGAATCCACTGGCGTCCCCACCAGCGGAACAACAAACCGGAAATCAGCGCTGCGACACTGGCACGAAGAAAAACAGCAGCCCAGCCGACCCCGTTCATCCATCCAAAACCAAACCCGATGATGAACCCCATCAGCCCGCCCATGATCATCAATTTCTTCATTTTTGATTCGTCCACACGCGGTTTAGCAAAGCATCTGCCAGTGCGGTTTCATCTCGTGTTTATGCGGATTTCCCCGGGAATTGACGCGCAAGAATCGCCGATGAAGTCGCAGGCAGGAATTCACCGGGAATATTTTGCCCGGCAGACAACCACCGCACGCTGCAATTTGTGCCGAGTACCAGATTCCACAGCTTGCCCCAGCGCGATTCCTCGTCCAGATGCGTCACGATCACATCCCCTGCCCCCAGCGCCTCGAACGCCCGCGCCTGTGCCAGCAGCAATCCCGTCTCATACGCGCCGTTCAACACCAGATGCACCTGCGCATGTGGGAACAGACTCAACTGCCGCTCCAACTGCGATATCGCATTCGCATCAGCCGGGTTCACGCCCGGCAGATCAATGAACAATTTCTCCGTGTCCGGTCTGCGTCCGCCACGCGGCAGGAACCGCTCGACCGGCACGCCGAGAATTTCGCAGAACACATCGAGTGACTCCGCCGTGTTCGCAACGTGACCGTCCAGCCGCCAGACTGCTGCGGACTTTCCTTCCACGAGCGAGGACTGTGCGAGCCATTTGCAAAGGGCCGTGGTTTTTCCCACACCCGGCGCGCCCACGAAGACATGCACACCGGATTCAAACGCGTCCGGCTCGCGCCAGAGCGATTTCAAAATCGCGCCGCCCATCTCGATCTCTCGCCGCAAATGCTCCGGTGGCAATTCGCCATGCTGACGGCGCAATTCCTCGACCACGCGCTCCGCATAGACGGGCAACACACCGCTGTTCTCCAGCAACGCCCCCACGCGCCAGCCTTCCGCCGGCAACGATGCGATCCGCTGATGTTCCAGTTCGATACCGCGCTTGCGCAATGTTTCAAAACCTGGCGAGGCAACGGCGGGCTCGCGGTGCTCGACCTTTTGTTTGATTTCGCGCAGTTCTTCGCGCAGTTCAGCCAGTGCCAAAACCTCGGATGTCCCGGCCGGCACGGCGGTCTTCTCCGGCACATGCGCCAGCACTTCGATGCGCGGCTTCTGCCACAACCGTGACAAACCCTGTGATTCGGCACGGCGCACATTGAGCACCACCGCGTCGCTGCCGAGCGTTTCACGAATCTGTGCCACGGCGTCAGCCGCCGATTCCGCGATGAAGGTGTGAACTTGCATGGAATTATTTGTGAAACTGGCCTGCCGCGATCTGCGGCAACATGAAGGAAACACCCGCAATCGCGGATGCAATCCTGTGCCTCTCCGGAAACAACGCGAAGCTTTCCCCCGGCCAGAATTTTCCGCGTCGCACAGCCCGCGGCCCGGCAACCGGCGGAGGAACAACCGGCATCGCCGTCCCGGCAACCTGCTGTCTTTTTGGATGTGTGTGTGTTGTCTTCATATCGTTTTATTGCCTACTCCGGGCTTTGGACCATGGCTGCGCTCTGGATTTCCACGCGCGCCGGCACCTCGGCGTAGGACAGCACGGCGAGGTCGGCAAACGTGGCTTCAAAAAACCTTTTGAACGCAAGCCGGATTTGCGGCGCACACAGCACCAACGGCGGCACGCCTTCGGACAGGAATTTTTGGACGTGTTTGGACAGCGCGTCCATGACGTGACGCGCCAGTTTTGGATCGAGCAACAGCGCCACTTCCGTCGGCGATTGCCGCACACCCTGCGCGATCTGCTGTTCCAGTTTCGGGTCGAGCGTGATGGCGCGCAGCGCGCCGTTGTCAGATTGGAACGGCTTGACCAGTTGCGGCCCGAGCGCACGGCGTGCGAATTCGGAAAGCTCGTCGGGATTCTTCGTGATGCCTGCGTGATCGCCGACCTTTTCGAGGATGCCCGAGAGGTTGCGGATTGAAATGCCCTCTGCGAGCAGGTTTTGCAAAATGCGCTGCACCTGGCCGACGGTGAGCTGCGCCGGGATCAATTCGTTCACCACCGTCGAATGT
>CAZFNB010000156.1:0-6055 GCA_964520235.1 uncultured Bifidobacterium sp.
AGGTGTCCGTGTAGAATCCGCTACGCGATTTGGCTGTCGTGGCGCGATCAAAAGGAGAATCGCACCGGCTCTCTTGTCAGCCTGATGTTGTATTATAACGTCGCGGGTTGCTTCAGTGGAGGACGGGGATCTGCGGGGACGCAACCTGAACGCCGCTGGAAGTGACAGAAACTCCCGCCCCCATACCAACCGGAGATCGTCCGCTGTTGGAGCGATCAGTTGCTTTTGTAGGCGGCGATTGCCCGCTCAAGCCCGGCCCGTTGCGCCGTTCCCAGCTTGTCGAGCAATCCGAGTTCAGAGTAAACGCGCCACAGTGATTCGGCCTCCAGACCGGCGTAGGTGATGTTGGAATCCACGATCTTCCTGCCGAGAATTTCTTCGAGCATCGTTTGCGTGTAAACCGGCTTTTTCGCCGCAGTGGACTTGGTGCCGTATTGGTTGAGGTTCGACGCAAAAATTCCCGCCGCGCTTACGGGCAGGAAATCCTCGTAGCGCAAACCTTCGTAATCAACGTAACCGAGCCGGACAAGTTCGTTGATGTCGGTCGTGTTGATTGTGACTTTGGCGGCCAATCCTTTCACAGTCGGTGAGTATCGCCCGTAAACCAAGCCTTGGGCCAGCAACTCCGGCAGTTTTTTCGGAAACGGCGCGAAGGGTTTTGCATACATTTCTTCATGCGCTGCGAAATCTTTTTTGCTCAGGCCGGGATTTTTTTCCTTGGCGGCGTCTGCTTCTGCAAGGCATTTGTCATAAAGTTCACGGCCTTTCGGTGTAGTCGCGTAAAAGCGTTGCTCGATCTCGCCGAACCGTGCGGTATGAACCGTGTCCACCACCGAGCCGTCGGCATTGCGGAACTTCACCGGCTCGGTCAATGCCTTGTACGCATCCTGCCGCAACAGCACCGGCGTATCCTCGGACGGCCCCTCTGTGTAATCCTTGAAGCCGGCGTGTTTCAACTTGCTCAATGCCAGATCGGGTTGGCGCAAACGTTGCGTCAGCTTGTCCACCAACTGTGCGATACCGTCCACCGCCACTTGTCCCGGTCTGTAAGCATCAATTTGCGCGCTGTTCAGATGCTTGAAGTGCAACTTCATGTAATCGCGATCCGCCGACTTCACCAAACGATTCAATGTCTTCCCGGCGCGCGTGCGGAACGTGGCTTCATCCATCTCGCCCATGCAGAACTTCATCGCCGCCGTGTAGAGATCCATGCAAAACGTGTTCGGCGTGAGATGATTCAGGTGATGCGACTCGAAGCACGCGATGTCCGCCGCAATCTTGAATCCCGCATCGCACAAATCTTTGTAAAGCTGATGATCACGCGCCTGACCCGTCCACTTGAAGATGCGGTTCACGCCCTCTGCGATGAGCGCGTTGGCGTCTTCCCAACTCAAACCGCCCTGCTTCTCGTTCTTCGCGACCAACTCCTTTGCCTTGTCGGAAAAAACTTCGCGAGTTGCGAGAAGACCTTCAATCCGCGCCCGCGTCTCCGGATCAAAATAATCCGTCATCAACAAGGAAGTAAAAACACGATGTTCCGGCTTCAACATCGAGCGGAACGCTGTCGCCACGATGGGCTGGCTCTTTGCACCGACATTGGTCATGTCGTAATAGTTGTGCGGCTCCATGGCGAACGCCGCGAAAAATCTGGCGATCAGCCGGTACTCGGAAGGTTTGCCAATCCGGATGGCGCCGTGCCGCTCGCCGCTGGTCTTGTCGAGTTGTTGGTCAGAGAGGGTGAAGCCGATGTGGAGTTGTCCGAGCAACGCGCAGACAGTCTTGTTTGTCTCGCGGTTCACAAGCAGCGACTTGTCGTAGAGCGGCACTTCCTGTCCGAACATCCGCGAGAGTTCGGCGAAGAGCCGGTTCTGCATCTCGACTTTGTCAGCAAACGTAGCACTCATGATCCTGCCGGACGGCCCGCAATTCCACGGCTCGCCGGAATGAAAACGACATTAGCGCCTGGCCCGGTTTTGAAAATCATTTTTCGGACATGTTCGTGTGGCTGGAATCATATCGCCCGACGCCATCCGAAAACCGGGTTGGCTTGGTTTGCCGCGTCGGGATGGATTAAACCTTCGCGCGAAAATAGGAAATCGTGCGGGCGAGGCCCTGTGCCAGCGGAACCTTTGGCGACCACTTGAGAACTGATTTGGCGCGGGTGATGTCGGGCCGGCGTTGTTTGGGGTCATCCTGCGGCAGGGGCTTGAAAACGATTTTGCTGCGTGAGCGCGTGGCTTTGATGATTTCCTCGGCGAACTGGAGCATCGTCAGTTCTGTCGGATTGCCGATGTTCACCGGCAACGGGTGGTTGCTCATCATCAACCGGTAGATGCCTTCGATCAGATCGGACACGTAGCAAAAGCTCCGCGTTTGTGTGCCTTCGCCAAAAACCGTGATGGGCTTGTCGCGGAGTGCCTGACTGATGAATGCGGGAACGACGCGACCATCGTTGAGTCTCATGCGCGGGCCGTAGGTGTTGAAGATGCGGACAATGCGTGTGGGAACCTTGTGTTGCCGATGATAGGCCATCGTCATCGCTTCAGCGAAACGTTTGGCTTCATCATAACAGCCGCGCGGGCCGATGGTGTTGACGTTACCCCAGTATTCCTCGGTTTGCGGATGTACGAGCGGGTCGCCGTAAATCTCGGAAGTTGAAGCGATGAGGAATCGCGCGCCTTTCTCTTTGGCGAGACCAAGCGCCTTGTGGGTTCCGAGCGAGCCGACCTTGAGCGTTTGGATCGGAAAGTTCAGGTAATCAATCGGACTTGCCGGCGAGGCAAAATGCCAGACGTAATTTACCGGGCCATCGAGAAACAAAAATTCCGTCACGTCCTGCTGGATGAAGCGGAAGGAACGATTGCCGGCCAGATGCGCAATGTTGTCCACGCTGCCGGTGATGAAGTTGTCTATGCCGATGACCTTGTGACCTCGCGCGAGAAGGAGGTCGGAGAGGTGGGAGCCAAGAAAGCCGGCGGCTCCGGTGACGACGGACGTGGGTGGTTTGGATTTCATCGTGAATAAGATTCAGCGTTCAATGCAGGCCGGTGCGGGGCGGGATTTGTTCCGCCGCAGTCATTTCGCGCCCGAGCCGCAAAAGACAGCCGGGATGGTGCGGAACATGATCTTGAAATCGAGCCAGAGCGACCAGTTGTCAATGTATTCGAGATCAAGGCGCACCCAGTCCTTGAATTCCTTGATCTCATTGCGACCACTGACCTGCCAGAGACAGGTGAGGCCGGGTTTGACGCTGAGACGGCGGCGATGCGCCATGTCGTTGATGCGTTTGGTTTCGTCCACCGGCAGCGGGCGTGGACCTACGAGGCTCATTTCGCCGCGCAGCACGTTGAAGAACTGGGGCAATTCATCAATGCTGAACTTGCGCAGCCATTTTCCAAAGGGTGTGATGCGCGGGTCCTTGGTGATCTTGAACACAGGCCCGGTCATCTCATTCATGGAGGCCAGCTCATGTTTGATCTGCTCGGCGTTTGTGACCATGGTGCGGAATTTATAGAGCGTGAAAGGCGCGCCGTTCAATCCGGAGCGCATCTGCTTGAAGAACACCGGGCCGGGCGATGTGGCGCGGATGATAATGGCGACGATTGCCATCGGGATCGCGAGCATCAACAATGCGATGAATGCGCCGACCACATCAATAACCTGCTTGAGCACCGCCTGCCATGAGGCCTCCGGTGTGGAACGAAAGACCAACACGGGTCGTCCGTAAAAATCATCGAGTGTCGTTCGTGAAATCTGCGTTTTGAAAAATTCGGCCATCATCCAGACCTCGACACCCTCGATCTCGCAAGCTCTCAACACAACTTCGGCGCGGTCGAAGTGAGAGTGCCTTGTGCTGAGGATGGCGCCGTTGATCGCATGGTCGTGGAGCAGTGTGACGATTTTGTCCACATCACTTTCGTTCAGGTCGAGTTCGGCGGCGATTTCAAATCCGGCATCTGCGCTCTTTTTGATCTCGTCCCGCATGGTGGCGGTCTCCTCCGGTGTGCCGACAAGCAGGAAGCGCCGGCGATATTGCGACAGGCCGACCTTGCTTTGCATGACGCTGCGGATGACCTCTTCCTTGAGATAAACCAGCGTGAAGGCGATCAACCCGAACCACACCGGCACCGAGCGTGCGATGTAAAGTTTGGCGAAGAACAGCGCAAGCGTCAGCCCCAGCGCTATGTAAAGACAGCCCTTGAACAGCGACCAAAGCGTGGCGCGACGCGAGCAGATCATCGGCCGGTCATAAAATCCCTGCGCCTCCAGAACGAGCGGTGACACTGGAATCAACACGAGGTAGAACCAGAAAAATTTCTCGAACGAATCAATCGGATAAGAATTGAACAGGGTTTGGTACATCTCCGACGCGCGGAACTCGTACGCCAGCCAGAAGCTCACCGCAAAGATGCAGGCGTCCACCAACTGGTGGATTTGCATCCGCATCTGACGGTCGCGTCTCAGCATGGCTGTTCAGTTTTTGGCCGGCCCGGGCGTGGCGGCGACTTCTGATTTCGACGACGGGACAAGTTGAAACTCCGGCGTGGCGGCGACAATGAATTTTTTCATCCGTTCGTAGGTGGCATCCTCCTGGCCGGGCTGGCAGACGGCAAAAAATGTAACGTATGCCCAGCGATGCAGCACGCCGGTCTTGACCAGTTCGCGGCCCATGGACCACATGCGTTCGAACCCGCTGGCGTCTCCGCTGATTTCGTTGTCGGAAACAAACCAATACACGTAAACGCCACGCAATGTTTCCGTGCGCCCCTCATAGGTGACCTGCCGGGTGGCGATCAGTTTCATCACCGGTAGATCGTACGCCACCGGGCGATCCATCGCGATGATTTCGCGGCGCGAAACGCTTTCGTCAATGTTCCAGCCACTGCCGGTGAGACAGTACTGCGGTTTGTGATGGCTGGTGCGGTCGCGGCCCATCAACACCACGTTGGATTGGATGCTGAATTTGTCCGGCGCATTGTAGAAGCGCGTGCCGTAACTGGTGTCGGGGGGAAGTGTGTTCGTGACGATGGACTCCTGTTGCCTCCAGACGGAGTCATAATCAAGAACTTTCTCCGGCAACACCACCTCGACCACCACCGGATCTTTCACGCCGGGAATGGGGCGCGTGAGCACGCCGGGGGCACTGAGCTTGCGGTTGTGTTTGAAATTCATCAACAACACGCCGCAGGCCGCCACCATCGTCAGACCGAGGCCGAGGCAAATCCATTTTGTTTTGTTCATGCTTTTACGACCTCCGTGGCTGTTGCGCCTGTTTTTGTGGCCTCGGTGGAAGTGTTCTTCTGCGGTGGTGTCCCTTCAAGGCATCGTCCGATGTACATCACGCCGAGGATGGCGGGAACGTAGGGGATGAGGCTGAAGAAGCCGCTTTCGTGAACATAATTGCCGGCTTGCTGCCCGCCGAATTCGCCCGCCACAACGATAAGCGCCAGCCGGACGACGTTGCCGATCACGGCCAGCGGCACGCCCGCAACCATCATCAAAGTCCGCTTCCAAGGAGAGCGAAACGCCACAAACCCGTACACCGTGGTGATGAGGAAGATTGAAACCAGGCTGCGGATGCCGCTGCACGCGGCGGCGACTTCAAATTGATATGTGCCCAGGCCGTTGAACAACTGCGTGCCCTGCCGCAGCACGCTGATGCCGAGCAGGTCGTTGAAGAAATGTTCCACCACCCAGGTCACAAACACCCGCAATGGAAACGTCACTTTTTCGGTCAATGATCCGAGCGGCACCATGAAGCAGAACAGAAAATAGGGAAACAAACTCCGCCACAACCACTGCGGCCCCCACGCGATACCCATGATGCCGAAAATGCCGGTGAACAAAGCCACGATGGACAGACGCGGTTGCATCACCACGTATCCGAGCATGTGTAGGCAGAGCGAAAGGCCCACCAGCAACAGCCCCGGCCACCAGACAGAGTGTTTGAGTTTCAGCAACTCCTCCCGTTTCCACCAGAACAGCCCAATGACGACAAATCGGATGAGCAGTCCGTGACCGTCCTCGCCCTCGATCCCGGATTTGCTGTAGGCAT
>CAZFNB010000157.1:0-6036 GCA_964520235.1 uncultured Bifidobacterium sp.
ACCTCTGCCGTGACAGGGCAGCGCTCTAACCAATTGAGCTACGCCCCCGCGCGGGAGACAGACACTAGGAAAATCAACTCACAGGGTCAAGGTGCAAGGTGAAAAATATTCGGGCAGCAGACGCCAAGGAGGTGGGGGTGGGGAACCCCGCTGAAGAAACGTACTGCTACCCGAATAGTTATATTCTTCAAGAAAGCCCAGTTTTTGTCAACCCTCGAACAATCACTTGTAAGTTTTCGGCTCGCGTCCGCATGTGTAACTCCCGACACTGGAGGCATGGTATTGCCTCCCGACTACCACATGCACACGCCGCTTTGTAAACACGCAAGCGGCGAGCCGGTGGATTATGCGCGACGCGCGCTGGCAGCCGGTTTCACGGAAATCGGTTTTTCAGATCACTCACCCATGGCACGCGACGACTTTGACGAGTGGCGCATGTTCGACAGCCAGCTTGATGAATATGTCGGGAAAGTCCACCGCGCCCGGAGGGAATTTCCACAGATCACCATCCGGCTCGCACTGGAAGTTGATTATCTGCCAGGCCAGGAAGAGTGGATTCGCAATCTGGCCACACGGCATCCCTGGGATTATTTCATCGGCTCGGTTCATTATGTCTCGGACAACTGGGCGGTGGACAGTCCTTACAAGCTTTCCGAATGGAAAAATCGCGATACGTTTGAAGTCTGGTCGGTTTATTTCGAGCGGCTGACGATGGCGGCAGAAAGCGGCTTGTTTGAAATCATTGGTCATGCAGATCTACCAAAAAAATTTGGCCATCGTCCGACACGTGACTGCACGCCGCTGTATGAAAGATTTTTGACCGCCGCGAAAAAGCACAACTGTGCCATTGAATTGAACACCGCCGGGTTGAGGAAGGATTGCAAGGAGATATATCCAAGCCGGCAGATTCTCGAACTTGCGTTTCAAAAAGGCGTGCCGATCACCTTCGGGTCGGATGCGCACGCGCCGGAGGAGGTAGGAATGGATTTTGCAGAGGCCGTCGCTCTCGCCCACAGTGTGGGTTACAAAGAATGCTGGCGGCTCTCGCAAAAGAACCGCCAGCCCATCCGATTCTAGTTCAGCCCGCCACCATTACTTGGCCGCCGGCGCTGGAGCGGGCTCGAGTTTTTTCTTCGCTTCCTCGGGGACTTCCACTTTGGTCGAGCCAACGTCCTTGATTTCAGTCGTCGTCGTACGCTCGACGTCACGGTCGTTGCCATTGAAACTCACTTTCCCGCTGACTTTGAATTCGTATTTGGCGAGCACACCGTCCTTGATCCAGAATTTTACCGAGCCTTTGGCATTGCTCACGGTCGGACCATCACCACCGCCACGGGGACGAAACGTAAGCAGCGTCTTTGCGCGATCCTCGCCCAAATCACCGCCAATGGCTTCACCATCCGCCTTCAACTCCTTGGTATCAGTGGCGAGTTCGGCGGCTTGTGCGGCAGGCGCTTTGAAATTACGCAACATTCCCGCCATGAACCGGGCCGGGCCTTCCGCGTTGTCGAGATCAGCAAGGGATTGCCAGCCACCATCGGGGCTGGTGGCCGCCGCTTTATCGCCTTTGATGAAGGCTTCAGTGGTGTTCTCGCCAAAAGACAATTTCAGATGAGTCACACCGTCTTTCTCGGTCTTGCCGTCCGTCGGGCCGGGACGAAAGCGGCTGCCTTCCGGAACTGCGACCGTTGTCTTCCAACTGTAATTGGCTTTGTCGCCGAGTTTTTTCGCAGCAGCGGCAACATCATCTTTCGGGCTGGCATCAGCGGCAAAGAGCGATGTGGCGACAGCGAACGTCACGATGATTGTTGTGATGATTGTTTTCATATCTGTGGATGTTGGTGGTTGGTCAGCCGTTCATTTGGAACATATGGGTACAAGCCAAGGGTATTGCCTCCGGCGAGGCCGGTTCAAGACATGAAAACGGTTTCTGAACGACGCGACTGACGCTACAAACGGTGTATGCGGTAGAACTGCGGCGCAACACCGATTGCAGCCACGGCACGGAATTTACCGTTGCCGAGTGACGTGATCGTGAAAGCATCAAGGGCGTAAGTGCCAGCAACAGCACCTGCGCTTTCCAATTCAAACAAATCAGCCGTGTCGTCGGGTTCGGCGGTAAAATCCACCTGAACCTGAGTTCCACTGTTGATGATCTGAATGTCGGTGATAACCGGGCGACCCAACGACTCGACCCTCACGTTGTCGAACAGGCCGAATTGAACGATGGCGTTCGTGGTCAAGCTTGCAAAGGGATCGTGATAACCGATGGAAATGTTCGTGGACAACGTCAGACCGGTAATGTCCACGGTGGCGAACCGGCGACCGTCAACATCCCACGTCACATTGGTACCCCGCTTTGAAATAGTGACGCAATGCCAGGCCATACCGATGGAGCCGACAGACGTAGTGTTGGTCTGCGTTCCCACGAGGCCGATTTGTGCAGCGGGCGCGCCCACTGCGCTCCACGGTGCGTAATACGAATTCACGTTATCCCGAACTCCGGTTGCTGTGCCTGCTGCATAAACGCCGGTTGCATCACCGAACAACCCGGAAGCATAGGTGTAAGCGTTGTAATCACCAGACACGGCGGCGGAACCGCCATCACCATTCGCAGTGAACCACACGCAATCACCCAAACTGGCCATCACAGGCGTATATCCTGTTGTTCCGACACCGGCATCGGCGGTCTGCGTCTGGCCCGGAACATTTGCGTTGTTCAATCCGCCTGCGTAATTCAGCCACATGTCGAAACGAAGGCGGTAATTTCCATTGAAGTTGCCGTTGGTAGGTGAAACGCTCAACCCGGATACTGCGCCCGCCGTCTCATTAACCCGAAACTTTAGCCCGCGCGTGGTTGCGAACGCCCCGCTTGAACTCGGCGCCTCGGGAATGCCGATGGTGCTGTAATCAAATCCGAATTCAGCAATGTCAGGGCCGTTGAAATAATTGATGATCCAGTTGGTGGCCGTGTCGGATTGATCAAATGCATCAGCAAATAAAGTCGTCCCTGGCGCCAGTTCATCCTCAACCACAATATTGGTTGCCGAGGAAGGTGAACCGAAGTTGTATGCACCTGCCGCAAGATTGATGATTGCGGTTTCCGCGCCTTCATAAAGCTTGTCGTCAATCGGCGTCAGATTAAACGTGGTTGTGGTGGCGCCAGCTCCAATCGAAGCGGAGGCGGGACCGTTAAAATCAGAACCGAGCGCGGCGGTTCCGCTGTAAGACAAATTCACAGTCAAAGCGGAATTTGTCAGCCCGACACGGGTGATGGTGATGGAAGACCTGTTGCTGCTGTAACATTCGAGCAATATCGGCTGGGCGGAACTCAGGCTCACCGTGGCTGGTTCATCGTCCACAATAGCAACAGTTCTTGATGAAGGGCTGCCGATGACATAACCCACACCAGCATCCACAGTAAGCGTCACGGTTTCAGTGGACTCCGCAGTCGAATCGTCAATCGGCATGACGATGATGTTTGTCGAGGCGTCTCCGGGAGCGAGCGTAACAGAACCCGCCGGGGGATTGTTGGTGTAGTCGGTGCCGTGGGTGGCGCTGCCGCTCAACGTGTAATTGACTGTAATCGCACTTGCCGCACTTCCTACACGGGTGATTGTGAACTGCGCGGGCGTGGGGCCGGCCTCGTTGCCGGTTGGAATCGAGTTTGTCACGGAGACAATCGGCGGGCCACCGAGGTCTTCAACGACGATGTTGTCGAAGATTGCAAAGTTGTTGGTATCGCCGATCGAGCCACCAAACGGGTCAATGTAACCGAGCATGATGTTGCCACCGGAAAACACCGTGGCGTTGGTATATTGCGCGACGATGTTGTTGTTTAACGTCCAAGTGACGACGTTCGTCTCATAGCGCACTTCACCATGCACCCATGCAAGCCCCGGCGAACCGACGGGTGTTGTGGGATAACCTGGAATTGACAGAGAGGGGAACGCACCTGAAATACCGGAGTCGGAACTGTCAAAACGAGTCCCCAAAAGCGGCGACGGACCGAACGTAGTATTGTTGGTGGTCATCAGAACTGGTGCGGCACCATTTCCTCCACCCCTGAATACCGAATAGTCGCGCTGAGCCGTTGAAGTGGCAGAAGCGCCGCCATCACCAGACATCGCGAAAAATAAACCATCGCTCGTCAATTGACCAATGCGGTTCGTGATGACCCCAGAGTGGTTGATGCCGAACATTCCAAATTCAGTGGAGGTCGCAAGGTTGGTCCAATTCATCCAAACATCGAATTTGAGCACAAAGCTTCCGCTAAAAGACTGGTTGGTGGGATAAAGATTGATGGCCGCCGCATTGCCTCCTGTTCCGGCGCCATTGGGCAATGCAGCGTTCTTGTTGACAGTGAGAAACAATCCCTTGGTCGAGCCTCCCGTCGAATTCGGCGCAGACGGAATGGTGATGGGGTATGTAATCGTACCATAGTCGAAACCGAACACAGCCGTAAAATTCTGCGCACCCGCTGCCGCTCCATAAACAATCTTGTAGCCTGCGTTAGTGCCGGAGGCAGTCACGCTGGTAAGCGGTATCGTGTCGAAGTCATCAGAAAAAACAACTGCACCATGAGTTTCCATGGTCATGGCAGAAATCAGGAGTAAGCACAAAATCGGAGGTATATTACGAATGTTGAGGCGTTTCATAAGACAATGATTTTTCCCGACTCTAAACTTAATTTACCCCGGCTATCAATTGAGAATTACCAACCAGTCATACACATATTGGTGTCAACCCTTTGCGTGTCAGTGGGAATTGACCCGCAATCGAATTATTTCCACCCTCACCTCATGATTGACGTCTCAGGACTAAAGCAATTGCTCGATTCAAAGCTGCCGACAACGCTCGAAATCCTGAAGCAGATGGTTGAAATCAACAGCTTTACCACGAATATCGAGGGCGTGGATCGTCTGGGCAGGCTCACATCTGAAACATTTGCTCCTCTTGGTTTTTCACCAGAATTCATCCGGTCAGCCAATCCGCGCTTTGGCAGTCATCTCGTCATGACGCGACCAGGGCGCTCCGGCAAAAGCATCGCGCTCATTTCGCATCTCGACACTGTGTTTCCGCCGGAGGAGGAGGCTCGGAATGATTTCCGCTGGTCGGTTGAAGGTGACCGTATTTTCGGGCCGGGAACACATGACATCAAAGGCGGCACGGCGATGATGTGGCTGGTGTTGTCCGCACTGCAAGCCCAAGCGCCGGACGTTTTTGAGGACATCACATGGACGTTGCTGTGGAATTCATCGGAGGAATGTTATTCCCCGGACTTTGGGAAGATTTGCCGCTCACGACTCAACGTGAATACGCTGGCCGCGCTGGTTTTTGAAGCGGAAGGCAGGCTTGGTAACGAGCATTTGATGGTTGTGGCGCGCAAAGGCCGGGCAACATGGCGCGTCACGGTGAACGGGCGCGGCGCTCACTCAGGCGGAAATCATGGGCATGGTGTAAATGCCGTTGTTCAGGCAGGCCGGCTTGTTGAAAAAATTTCCGCACTCACTGATTACGCGCGCGAACTCACCGTCAATGTTGCAACAATAAACGGTGGGACTGTTCTTAATCGTGTGCCACATGAAGTCGTTGTGGAAGGAGAGTTTCGTGCTTTCAAACCGGAGGTTTATGAACACGCAAAAGCTGCTTTGCTTGCGATGCGGGGAAAAGGAGATTTGCGCGCAAAATCAGATGGTCACACCTGCGAAATCAACGTTGAAATTCTGACAGAAAGCAATCCATGGCCGCGTAATCCGGGTTCAGACCGGCTTTGCGAGATTTGGCGACAGGCCGGTGAATTGGCAGGTTATCCGACGAATCATCAGGAGCGCGGCGGTCTAAGCGATGGGAATCAGCTTTGGGATGTTGTTCCCACGCTGGATGGTCTTGGGCCATGGGGCGAAAACGATCACTGTTCAGAGCGAAGCGCCGATGGATCGAAACTGCCCGAGTATGTGGAAATCAGCACATTTGTGCCCAAAGCAACGGCAAACATATTGGCGATGGCAAAACTTGCTGGCAGTGCCAATTGAT
>CAZFNB010000158.1:0-6030 GCA_964520235.1 uncultured Bifidobacterium sp.
CTCTCCCCGGTCGAGGCGGAGAGGGTGGGCATCAATGTAATAACCGCGAAACCATTGCGTAGATGATGAGCAGCAAGAGCAGCACGCCGACGCCGAAGAAAAGATAGCCGAACGAGCGCGCGATGTTCTTCCACTGGAACCATTCGTCCTTCACGCGGTGTTGATCGAGTTTGCCGGTCGCGACGAGGCGGTCGTACCAGCGTTTGCGTTCGTGCATCAGTTCGGTCTTTGAGACGCGACCGGAGAAGATGACGGTGTCCATCGGGAATTTCTCGATGCGGAAATGCGTGTTGAAGAAATGAATCGAGAAGATGAAGCCCGCCGCCAGCAATGCTTCGTCTGAATGGATGATGTGCGCGATGTTGATCGCCCAGCCCGGCAGCCAGCGCGTGAAGAACGCCGGGAACCACAGGATCAATCCAGACGAGCCAATGATGGCGACACCCCAGAACACGGCGAAGTAATCGAACTTTTCCCAATACGTCCAGCGGTCGAACGTGGGTTTTTCGCCTTTGCCGAAGAACCATTTGTTGTGCGCCACGAAATCACGCCAGTCCTGAAGCGTCGGCACCATCGAGTCCGGGCCGAACAACACGGTGATCAGGCGCTTGAAGTGGAACTTTTCATCTGCCGGATCGTACAGTGACTTGCGCCCTTTCCAGGCTTTGCCGATCAATGACGCGACGTGCAGCCCGAAATAGAGGAACGTCACCACGGCGCCGAAGTGGTGCAGCGTGCGCGCGGTTTCCGCACCGCCGATCAGCTTGAACAGAAGCTTTGCCCAATCTGTGTAATAGAACTTCAGCGGCATCCCGGTGATGACGAGCAGCAGAAAACTGGTCACGACGAGGAAATGCAGGAAGCGCTCGAACGGCACAAAACGGGTGAACCATTCGGTGTCTGTCTCGGTTTTCGCGCGGGCTTCGCGATATGATTTTGTGTCGTGCAGCGAAATGTAGATCACACGCGCGAGCCAGACGATGGTGTGCAGGCCGAAGAAGGAGAACACGCCCACGAGCAAACCGGTCATGCCGAGAAACACGACGTGGAGCATCGGATAATTCTCGCGGTCAAGTGGATTGGCGTGTGGCTTGTATCCGGTGAAGCCCATCGTCGCCGTGGGATGACACTTCTGGCAGGTGGCGAGGATGTTCGTCTTTGAAAGGTGCGAGGTGGGATTGGACGGCGGTAACACGTCGTGATGTCCGTGGCAGTCGTAGCACGCAGCGACCTCCGACGCGACCGTGGGTTTGCCGAGTGCCATCGCCTTGCCGTGGTAGGTGTCGCGATAGTGCTCGAGACGGTCTTCGTGGCATTTGCCGCAACGTTGATCGCTCATCATCTTGAAATGCCCGTTCTGCGGCGTTTCGATGCCGTGCGCCGTGTGGCAGTCGGTGCAGACCGGGCCACGCTTGTCTCCCTTGGCGAGCAACTGTCCGTGAACGCTCTTCTCGTAAATCTGTTCGATGCCGACGTGGCATTTGCCGCACGTCTTGGCGACGTTGGCGTGATTGATCGGCGCATCGCGATCCACGCCGCGCTTGATGTCATGGACGCCGTGGCAATCGTTACACGAAGGCGCAATGATCAATCCCATCTTGAGCAACGCGCGTCCGTGGATGCTGTCCTTGTATTGATCCGCGGCCTCGGGAAATTTCATCTGGTATTCCCTGGTGAGACCGGCGTTGGTGTGACAGGCCGCACAGGTGTTGGGCAGGTTGAGCTTGAAGACGGGCGAGTCCGCCTGCTTCACGGGCACGATGTCATGACCGCCGTGACAGCTCCAGCAATCCGCCGCGCCGCTCGCGCCAAGTTTGTGGCTCACGCCGTGGATGCTCGTGGCGTAATCCTTGCCTTCCTTTTCGTGACAGGTCGCGCAGGCAGGCGGCCTGGCCGCAACGTTGTCGTCGGGATGTTTGTCCGTGAGATCGGCGTGGCAACTGACGCAGGTGTTCGTGCGGTGTATGGATGCCGCGAACCTCGCATCGTCGAAGAACAGCGAAACTTCGCGCCCGATCGCGTTCGTCTTCGTCAACGTTTTGTCCGAGTGACAATCCAGACAGTCGCTGTTCTTCAAGCCCGCCCGGGACGAAAAAGCAAACACCAGCCCCAGCAACACTGTGGCGAGAAATCTTGCACCACGGACACTCATGCAACCTCAGCGTCGCCGTGGCGGCACGCGCCGACTCCACGCGGCTTGCCGAGGATTGCGCTTTTATTGGCGGAAAGAGAACCGCAGGGGACTACATGCCCATGATCTGATAGCCGCCGTCCACGTAGATGACCTGGCCGGTGATGGCCGCCGCGCCGTCGCTGGCGAGGAACGTGCCGGTCGCGCCGAGTTCTTCCGGGAGACAGGTGCGCTTGAGCGGCGCGTGGGCTTCGTAATGCTTGATCATCTCCATGAAACCCGAGATGCCGCGCGCAGCCAGCGTGTTCACCGGGCCGGCGCTGATGCAGTTGACGCGGATTTTTTTTGGGCCGAGGTCGTAGGCGAGATAGCGCGTGCTGGCTTCGAGCGAGGCTTTGGCCACGCCCATGACGTTGTAGTGCGGCACGACTTTTTCCGCGCCGTAATAACTCATCGCCACGATGCTGCCGCCGTCGGTCATCAACGGCGCGGCACCGCGTGCGAGCGCCACGAGCGAGTAGGCGCTCACGTCGTGAGCCACGCGGAACGCTTCGCGGGTGGTGTTCACAAACTCACCTTCGAGCGCGTCTTTCGGCGCAAACGCCACGGAGTGCAGGAGCAGATTCAATTTCCCGAACTTCGCCCCGATTTCGCTGAACACGCGGGCTATGTCCTCATCCTTCGTCACGTCGCACGGCATGAGCAGCGTGTCGCTGCCGAATGCGCCGACGAGTTCCTCGACGTTTTCCTTGAGCCGCTCGCCTTGATACGTGAAGGCGAGTTTCGCGCCGGCTTTGGCCCAAGCCTGTGCGATGGCCCATGCGATGGAGCGTTTGTTGGCGACGCCGAAGACGATTCCGGTTTTTCCTGCGAGTGTTGACATGGTTTTTGTTCGTTGACCGACCGCTCAAGGATGGCGGCAACTCGCCGGACGTGGCAAGGGAGAAAGTCCATCACTCGATGCGACCGGTGAAAACATAGTAGCATCGTCAATGACCCGCTGCTTGCCAGTCACCGGACAAACGCCGAAACTCCGCTCGTGAATCTTAAACTGACCGGACTGCAATTGATCAACGGCCGATGGGCGGCGGCGGGCGGCGAATCAACGCCCGCAACCAATCCGACTACCGGTGTAACGCTCGAACCCGGATTCGTCCACGCGACCGAAGCGGAGGTGGATGCGGCGATGACCGCCGCGCGGGATGCTTTCCATGTCACACGCGATCTGCCGGCGGAACGCCGTGCGCAATTGCTCGGAACGATTGCTGACAAGCTCATGGAGCTTGGCGATGCCCTGCTTGAGCGCGGTCACGCTGAAACCGGACTTCCACTGGCGCGGCTTACGGCGGAGCGCGCCCGCACTTGCGGCCAGCTCAAGTCGTTTGCCGCATTGGTGAGTGAAGGCTCCTGGGTGGATGCTGTGATTGACACCGCCGACCCGGATCGCCAGCCGTTGCCCAAACCCGATGTCCGCCGCGTGTCGCGTCCCATCGGGCCGGTGATTGTCTTCGGCGCGGGAAATTTTCCGTTCGCGTTCGGCGCTTGCGGCGGCGACACCGCATCAGCTCTCGCTGCCGGGAATCCCGTCGTCGTCAAAGCCCACGGCGGCCATCCCGGTGTGAATGAATTGTGCGCGCACGCCGTCCTCGCCGCATTGAAGACGTGTGAACTGCCGGCGGGCTTGTTCGCGCTGTTGCAAGGCCCGGGCAGAACCGTCGGCCAGGCGCTCGTGAAACATCCGGCGGCACAGGCCGTGGGCTTTACCGGATCGAAGCGCGCCGGGCGATTGTTGTTCGATCTGGCGGCGGCGCGGCCCGTGCCGATTCCCGTTTTCGCGGAAATGGGCAGCCTGAATCCGCTCGTGATTTTGCCGGGCGCGCTGGCGGCGCGAAGTGAAGTCATTGCCGCAGGGCTGGCGCAGTCTGTGACGATGGGTGTCGGCCAGTTCTGCACGAAGCCCGGGCTGGTTTTCGTGGCCGCAGGTGAAGCCACGGACAAATTCATCTCGCAATTGACGAAGCACCTTACGGCTGTTCCAGCGGGCACGATGCTCGACGCCGGAATGAAAAAAAGTTTTTGCGCGGCCACAGATGCGTTCAGTCGCGTGTCCGGTGTGAAATCACTCGTTGCAAGCGAACCGTCCGGTCACGCGGCGATGTCGCCGCTGCTGTTTGAAACGGATTCTGCGACATGGCGGACACAAGGCGCGTTGCACGAGGAGGCGTTTGGCCCGGCGACGATTGTGATTCGTTGCCGCGATTTTGACGATCTGTTGCAAACCATCCCGCTGGCCGGTGGAAACCTCACCGCAACGATTCATCACGACTCGACGGATTCACCGGCCATGATTCAACAACTGGCGCGCACGCTGGAGTTGCAGGCCGGGCGCGTGGTGTTCAACGGATTTCCGACAGGTGTGGAAGTATGTCACGCGATGGTCCACGGCGGGCCGTACCCCGCGACGAGTGCGCCAGCCACAACTTCCGTAGGGACGCTGGCGATCCAGCGGTTTGTCCGTCCGGTGTGTTTTCAAAACGCTCCGGACAACCTGTTGCCGCTGGAGTTGCAAAATGCCAACCCGCGCGGCATCTGGCGCACGGTGAACGGGCAACGCACGAGAGGCCCGGTTCAGGCGTAGCGATCCGGTGAGAGCAGGCTGATGTCGAAGCAAGGTTTCCCGCCGCTGACGATTTCACCGACCAATTTTCCCGTCACCGGCCCGAGGCTCAGGCCCATCATCGCGTGACCCGTCGCCAGCGTGAGATTTGCATATTGCTTGGTGCGCCCGAGATAAGGCAAGCCATCAGGCGAGCAAGGCCGCAACCCGCGCCACGGCTGAATTCCCGCAAAATCTTCCACACGAAACTCGGGATAATACTTCGACACCGACTTGATGATGCCCTGCACGCGGACGGGATTGATGTCCTCGTTCAAGCCTGCGATCTCCATCGTACCGCCGACGCGCAATGCGCCATCCATCGGCGTCACCGCCACCCGCGCCTCGGTGAAGATGGAGCAAATCTGCGGCAGCTGCCGCGGCTTCGGCAGCGTGAGGCTGTAACCTTTACCCGCCTGCATTGGAATTTTCAGCCCAAGTCCGCGCGCCACCACTGGCGACCACGACCCGCCGCACAGCACGATTTCATCACCGCCACATTCACCGCGCGACGTGATCACGGCCTCAATCCGCCCGCCACCCGTCCGCCAGCCGGTGACCTCTGCATTCCAGCAAAACTCGACGCCCAGCTTCACACACTCCGCCTGCAACGCAGCGATAAATCGTCCGGGCGTCAGATGACAATCCTTCGGGAAATAAACGCCGCCTGCGACATCCATCGTCACGCCGGGATCGAGTTGCGCGAGTTGCTTCGCGTCCAACACCTCGGCGGGCACACCGAGTTCATTCGCCCGCGCGGCGAACTTTGCCTCTTCCTCCATTGCGTGCGGCGTCTTGCACAACATCACCAACCCCTTCGTCACCAAACCGAAACTGTTTCCGGTCTTCGCCGCGAAGTCCTCAAACAAACCCCGGCTTGCAAAACTCAGATCCCGGATCAACGGCGCGCTTCGGGCCACATGTGCGGGATTTGCCGCCCGCCAAAACTTGTGCGCCCACTCGAACAACTCCCCATCGAAGCGCGGCTGGATGTAAAACGGCGACTCAGGATTCCACATCCACTTGAGGCCGAGCGCCACCATGCCCGGCGCGGCCAGCGGTACAAAATGACTCGGCACAATCATCCCCGCGTTGCCGAACGAGCAGCCGTCGCGCTCTGCGCCATTGCGCTCCAGCAACGTCACCGTCGAGCCCGCGCCGTATTCCTGCTTGCCGACGATCGCGCCGCGGTGGTTGATGATGTACGAGCGGCCGCCGAAGGTGTCGATCGGCGTCGTCGAAT
>CAZFNB010000159.1:0-6030 GCA_964520235.1 uncultured Bifidobacterium sp.
CCGCATGATGGCGAGCCTGGCTGTGGCGCTTTCATTTTGCTGCAACCGGGAACTGGCCGCGGAGGATTCCACACCGGTCGCCCCGCTTTTGTTCAATGCGACCTCCAACACAACGCGCGTGGTGATTGTCGAGGATCGTCAGGCGACAGAGGCGTTTGAACCGCGCCCTGCACAGGTCAGCGCCATGATCGGGCGCGGCCTGGCCGATCTCACCGGACGCTCCACAACGCGCGAAGCCTGGTTGAGCCTGCTAAACACACAGGACATTGTCGGCATCAAGGTTTATTCCGCCCCCGGCGCAAACAGCGGCACGCGCCCGGCAGTGGCCGCTGCTGTGGCGCAATCGCTCATCGCCGCCGGCCTCCCGCCGAAGCAGATCATCATCTGGGACAAACTCGAGACGGATCTGCGCGCCGCCGGTTTTTTTGAACTGACTGCCACTTTGGGGGTACGTGTGGCGGCTTGTGCGACGGAAGGCTGGGATTCAACGAACGTCTATGAAAATCCAGTCATCGGCAAACTCGTGTTCGGCGACCTCGATTTTGAACGTGAGGGCGAAAACCGTGGGCGCGAGTCGCATCTGTCAAAACTCATCACCCAGCAGATGACCCGCATCATCAATATCGCACCGTTGCTGAATCACAATGAAGCCGGCGTGTGCGGACATCTTTACAGCCTGGCAATCGGTAGTGCCGACAACACGACACGGTTCGATGGCGTGCCGGGCCGTCTGGCGCAGGCTGTGCCGGAGATATACGCGATGCCGCCACTGGGGGATCGTGTTGTTTTGAACATCACCGACGCATTGATCTGCCAATATGAAGGCGGCCAGCGTGGGTTGTTGCATTACTCGACCGTGCTGAATCAACTTCGTTTCAGCCGCGACGCGGTGGCGCTGGACGTATTGTCCATCCGCGAACTCGAGCGCCAACGTCGTCTGGCCCGCGCGCAGATGTTCCGGGCCAACCTTGAACTTTATCGGAATGCCACTCTCCTTGAACTCGGCCAGAGCGATTTGTCCAAGTTGGAAATCGAGACGCTGAGATAGCGAGCCGCTTGCTGGAACGCTTGTTTTCAACGACTTACATGCGGGCCAGAGTCATCCACCGCTTCTGTAAGAGGGCTTTTAACATTGACGGAGCACCGCACCATCCGCATTCTCCCGGCTTACCGAAGGACGCATGGTGCGTCTGACCGGAACATTTCTATGGCAGAAGGATATTGCGTTAAGTGCAAAGCTAAGAAGGAAATTGCCGATGGGGTCGAGGAGATCATGAAGAACGGTCGCAAGGCCATCAAAGGCAAGTGCCCCACCTGCGGCACGGTGATGTTCAAAATCCTCGGCGGCAAAGCCGTTCCTCCCGCATCACAAACCCCTCCGCCCGCCGCCTGACTATGGCCGAACAACTCGCTTACGTCATTGTCACGCCATATTCCCTGCACAAATCCCGCACGGGAGGCATCCTCAGCCGTTTGATCAGCCGCACAGGTCTCGACCTCGTGGCCGCACGCATGTTCGCTCCCAGTATGGAACTGGTGAAGGAATACTCGGAAGCCATTGTTTCGGCCAACGACCCCCAGGATCGCAAAATCCAGGAACTCATCCGCGATTACATTCTCAAGAACCTTTCCCCCGATCCCAAAACCGGACGCCGCCGCCGGGTGATGATGCTGTTGTTTCAAGGCGAGGATGCCGTGCGCAAGGTGCGCTCCGTAGTCGGCAACCTCGGCCCTGAACGTCGCGTCGGTGAAACCATCCGTGACACCTACGGCGATCTCATCGTGGAAGAAGACGGTAAAGTCCGCTACTTCGAGCCAGCCGTGCTTGCCGCGCCAACTCCTGACGAAGCCAAGATCAAACTCCAGCTTTGGGCGAAACATTCCGAAAGCGACGGCGGCATCCTTGAGAACGTCATCAACTACGCCCCGGGCGAAACACCCCAACGCACGCTTGTGCTCATCAAGCCGGACAATTTCCGCTTCCCGACGGGCCGGCCCGGCAATGTCATTGATTTCTTCTCACGTACCGGCCTGTTCATCGTCGGCATCAAGGTTCTGCGCATGAGCGTGGCAGACGCCAGCGAATTTTACGGTCCTGTACGTGAAGTGCTGCGCACCAAGCTCAAGGACATGGTCGGCGGCAAAGCGAAGGCAGCGATCGAAAAGGAATTCGGTTTCACGATTTACGCGCCCATCGAAAAGGAACTGGGCAACGTGCTCGGCCCGATCTTCGGCGACAATCAGTTCGAAAACATCGTCCGCTTCATGGCAGGCCGCGCGCCGTCCGAACTTCCTGCGTCCGAACATTCCAAGCCCGGCACGGAAAAGTGCATCGCACTCGTCTATGAAGGCGTCGGGGCCGTGTCAAAGATCCGCGACGTCCTCGGACCGACCGATCCCTCAAAGGCGCCGCCTGGTTCCATCCGCCGCGAATTCGGCTCGAACATCATGGTCAACGCCGCCCATGCCAGCGATTCGCCCGAAAGCGCCACGCGCGAACTCGGCATCGTCAAGGTCGGCGACAACCATTTCAAACAGACCATCGAGCAGTTCTACGCGAAAGCCTGATGTCAGACGGCGGCCTCGCTGTGCCTCGCATGCCCGCATTCTTTGACACGCACGCTCATCTGGATTACCCGGACTTCGCGGCGGACATCGGCAAGGTGATCGAACGCGCCCGTGCCGCAGGCATCACCAAGATCATTTCCATCGGCACGGACATCGAGAGCACACGCCGCGCAATCAAACTCGCCGAGGAATTCCCGGATGTCTTTGCCGCCGCCGGCTGGCATCCGAACGAGGCTGTCCATGCGCCCGACGACATCCGCCCTGCCCTGCACGAATTTGCACGACACCCAAAAGTTGTTGCCATCGGCGAAACAGGCATGGATTACTACCGCCTGCCAAGCCGCGAGGGCGAACGTGGCGCAAACACCGACGAGGTCGTCAAACGCAGGCAGGCGCAACTCTTCCAACAGCACCTCGAAGTAGCCGCCGCCACCGGACTCAACGTCATCGTCCACCAGCGCGGCAATTGTTTTCACGACACCATGACATTGTTCGCGCCGTTTGCAGACCGGGTTCGCGCCGTGTTCCATTGTTTCGCGGGCACGGTCGAAGAAATGCGCCGTATCGTCGAACTCGGCTCGCTAATCAGTTTCACCGGCATCGTCACATTCAAGAACGGGCAAAACGTGCGCGACGTGGTTGGAGCGACGCCGATGGACAAATTCATGCTCGAAACGGACTGCCCGTTTCTCGCACCCGTCCCTTATCGCGGCAAACGCTGTGAACCTGTGTACGTGAAGGAAATTTCTGAAACCATCGCACAGGTCAAGGGCTGCACGTTGGATGAACTAAGCACGGCAACGTGCGCGACCGCCACGAATTTTTTTCCAAAACTCAAAGGCGTTTAGGAGCGCTCTCAAAACATCTTGTTTCATTTCCTTGACGCGGGTGCGTTGCAATGATGTAAATGTTTCGCCGCCTGCCTCTCCAGTTGGAGAAGGCTGGCGATGAAATCAAAACAGCCGGATTATCAGCGACGTTATGGCCGAAATCAGTTTTCTCTGTCCGCAGTGCAATCAGAAGATCACCTGCGATGAACTTTGGGGTGGTCACGAGATGCAGTGTCCTGGTTGTCAGGCCGCGTTCATAGTCCCCCAGGCAGCGGCTGCCGCCGAACCACCGCCACCGCCCGCTCCCATTCCACCGGCCATCCCTCCGGCATCATCCGGCGGAGCTGGTTTCAGCTCGCGACCATCGCAACAAGTCGCCCGCACTTCCAAGCCGGTTTACCGTCAGGTCGCGAAAGAGAAGCCGAAAAGCGAAGTCGGAAAAACCATCGTAGCCATCATCGTCGTGCTCATCGCGCTCGGCGTCCTCGCTTATTTCCTGATGCCCTACATCAACAAAAAGCAAAACGAACTCAACCAGAAGGCAGACGAGGCGGCCCAAAACTCCGATGGCGGCCAGGTCGGACACATAGCGAATCTTTATGAAGTGCTGGATGCCACCGAAGGCGCAATGGGAGGCGGCACAATCTCCTCCTCGCGCGACAGGGCTTATGTGCCATCGCGTCGTTCGCGAGGCGGTGCGGGTGACGCGGCGGATGCAGCGGACGAACCGGCCGAAAAGGCGCTGCCGGTCATTCCACCGACATGGACACTGGATGTGTTGACGGCACAGATTCCGCAAGGCAGGGCAAACGGTTCCATTGCCGGCACAAACATGGTGGTGGATTTTGCGCGGCTGGACATGGCAGGCACAACACCGGTACTGACGTTGCGGCACGGTACAAACGCCTCGCCCGACAGGGAACTGCTGATTTACCTCCGCGTGAAACCCGGGGATAAAGTCGCCGGCGGCTCCTGGGCAGTGAGCAAGGATATGAAAGGCCCGCTCGTCCCGAAAGTCACGAAGCGCTGGAAACCGAATCCAAAATATGCCGCCACGAAAAAAGATTTCGACACCGGCTACGCGATGCGCCTGGAATTTGGCCAGATCAGTTGGGGCGAAGTGACCGGCAAGATATTTGTAGCGCTGCCGGACACCGAGCAAAGCGTTGTGGCCGGAATCTTCACCGCGACGACCAGTCTGCCGGACACGACCAATTCTTTTCGGGGAACAATCGGCGGAGGAGGCAGCGAATACTGACCATGATCGAGTGGCTCGGACGGTTTCATCCGCTGCTGGTACATCTGCCCATCGGATTTCTCGTGCTGCTTTCCGTTTTGGAATGGCTTGGACGCCATTCGGCAGGCAAGGAATTCGCCGCTGCCACACGCGTGATTCTCGCACTCACCGTGCCCGCCTCCGTGGCGAGCGTTGCGTGTGGCTGGCTGCTGGCAAACGACGGCGGGTATGATGCCCAGGCGCTGTTCTGGCATCGCTGGCTCGGCACGGGCGTGGCCGTGGCTTCGGGAATTCTCTGGGTGCTCCGCCAACACGGCTGGCTGCGCGCGTACCGTCGCGGCGTTTGGGCGACTCTGGTGTTGCTCGTCGTCGCCAGTCATTTCGGCGGCAGCCTGACCCACGGACGTGATTTTCTTTCCTGGCCGGAAAAGAAACCATCGGGAAACACTCCGACAACCGTTGATCCAACCACGCTGCCTGTCTATGCAGCGGCGATCCAACCGGTGCTAGACGAGTATTGCGTCGCGTGCCACGGCACGAAGAAATCAAAAGGCAAATTGCGGCTCGATTCATTCGACCAACTGCTTAAAGGTGGCGAGTCGGGCGAGGCCATCGTTCGCGGCGACGCGGAAAAAAGCCTGCTGCTGAAGCGCATGTTGCTTCCGGTTGAAATGGATGAGCACATGCCGCCCGATGGCAAACCACAGCCCACCGCCGGGGAAATCGAACTCGTCCGCTGGTGGATCAATTCCGGCGCGAGCGCCGAAAAAAGTGCCACGGAGTTGAACGCCCCCGCGCTCATCCTGCAAACACTCAAGCGATGAACCTTCTTGCGTTGCGTAATGCTTATTGCGTCAAGCAACGAAGCGCGCTCCTTTCCCGAACCACCGAACCTGAGTCGTGACACATTTCCCCATGCTCCATTACGAACTGATTTCCTCAGAGGACAAAAATTCCCGGGCGCTCATGGTCATGCTGCACGGCTTGGGCGACAGCATCGAAGGGTATCGCTGGTTTCCAGAGGCGATGAACCTGCCGTGGATGAACTACGCGCTCGTCAACGCGCCGGACGAATACTACGGCGGTTACTCCTGGTACAACATCGCGGGTGATCACACACCCGGCGTCACACGCAGCAGGAAAATGTTGTTCGATCTGTTCGATGATCTGCGAAAGCGCGGTTTTGCGACGGAGCAAACGACGCTTGGCGGTTTCTCACAGGGTTGTTTGATGTCCATTGATGCCGCCTTGCGCTACCCGCACAAGCTGGCGGGAATCGTCGGCATCAGCGGCTACGTTTTTGAGACGGACAAGTCCATCACGGAGTTCTCGCCGGTTGCGAAACAGCAACGGTTTCTCGTCACGCACGGCACGCTGGATCCCATCGTGGCTTTT
>CAZFNB010000160.1:0-5999 GCA_964520235.1 uncultured Bifidobacterium sp.
ACCGTGCCCGCCGATCCGCTTCAATGCCCGCGGTGCCGAAAACCACGATCTCCCCGCGCTGGGGCTTGCGGAAATTATACGTCAGCCGATCCACAAAAAGATGGTCGCCCGCCTGCACTTTGAACCGCGCCACGGTATCGCCCTTGCGATACGACTTGGCGCCCTGCTCCGTCGGGTGCATGCCGAACTGGTTTTGCTCCATCCAACCGGCTCGCGCCTGCAACGTGCCGCCCGGCGGCGATCCGAAATCCGGCGGCATGATGATGGTATGCGCCACGCCTCCGAGATAGAACGTCTGATAAAAATTGAAGATGCGAATGCCGACCGGATTATCGATCCGCTCGATCTTGCCGTCCGTCTTGGCTTTGACCTCGATGTAGGAAACGCCCTCCAGCCATTCACGCACGCGCGCCAGACCGGTCGGGAATTTTACCTCCGGTTCGTTGATGAGATTCTTGGAGGTAACCCCGTATAACGTCGGCTGCATCGAGCCGGTCGGAATCTTGAACGGCTGCACGAAAAACGTGCGGATGCCCATCGCCACCGCCAACGCGACCAGAAACACCTCGATGTTCTCGCGATAGCTGGCGTGCGGATACGGCTTCAACCACTTGTTCGCCGCGTCCTCCAGCTTCTTCATCTGCGCTTCCAACTCCGCCTTCGGCATCTTGGTCAGCGTGGCGGCGCGTAGCTCTGCCAGCGCCGCCGTCATATTCTCGATGGCGGGCGCAGTCAGAATGTCCCGCTGGGCGTTGAGGATGTTCCGCACATGCTTCCACATGTGGGTGGCATGCCGAACCGTGCGCGAGACGAACCAGCGGTAATTCATAAGCTATAAGGCGCAGGGCAAAAAGCGATAGTCGCCAGGCAAAACCCTTCCGCGCGCGCGTTTCCGTCCTCGCGCCCATTGCCTCTCGCCTCTCGCCTCATGTTCATGCTTTCAACACTTCGATGAACGCTTCCTGCGGAATGTTCACGCTGCCGATGGATTTCATCCGCTTCTTACCTTCCTTCTGTTTCTCCAGCAGTTTCCGCTTCCGCGAAACGTCGCCACCGTAGCATTTCGCCGTCACGTCTTTGCGGAACGCGCTGACTGTTTCCGACGCCACGATCTTGCCGCCGATGGCCGCCTGGATCTTCACCGCGAACTGCTGTCTCGGGATGACTTCCTTCAACTTCTCCGCCAGCGCCCGCCCGCGGCCTTCCGCTTTGGTGCGATGCACGATGCACGAAAACGCATCCATCGGCTCGGCGTTCACCAACATGTCCAACTTCACCATCTCGGATTCCAGATAACCCTCCGGCTCATAATCCATCGAGCCAAAGCCGCGCGTGATGGATTTGATCCGATCATGGAAATCGATCAAGATCTCATTCAACGGGATCAAACTGGTCAACATGACGCGCTTGGCGTCGAGTGTTTCCGTGTGATCCACGTTGCCGCGCTTCTCCGAAATCAACGCCATCATGTCGCCGATGTTCTCGTTCGGACAAATCACGAACGCTTTCACCATCGGCTCTTCGATGCGATCAATGAATGTCACGTCCGGCATGAACGCCGGGTTATCCACTTCCTTCATCGTGCCGTCGGTGAGATACACCTTGTACACCACGCTCGGATACGTCGCGATGATGTCCATGTTGTATTCGCGCCGCAATCGCTCCTGCACGATTTCGAGATGTAGCAAGCCCAGGAAACCGCAACGAAAACCAAATCCCAACGCCACGGACGTTTCTGTCGCATACACGAACGCCGAGTCGTTCAACTTCAGCTTCGCCATCGAGGATTTCAGCGCCTCGTAATCCGCCGTATTGATTGGATAAATCCCGCTGAACACCATCGGATGAATCTCTTTGAAGCCCGGCAATTCGCCCGATGGATTGCGCGCGTCTGTAATGGTATCGCCCATCTTCACATCGCTCGGACTTTTGATGTTCGCGGTGATGTAACCGGTCTCCCCCACTTCCAATTTCTCGCGCGTGTAAGGCTTTGGATTAAAGCTGCCGACCTCCTTTACCTCGTAGGATTTTCCGGAGTGCAACAGTTTGATCATCATCCCCGGCTTGATTTCGCCGTTGAAGACGCGCACGTGCGTCACCACACCTTTGTAAGTGTCGAAATATGAATCGAACGCCAGTGCCTGCAAACTCGGTTCGCCCGTCGGCTTCGGCGGTGGAACGCGCTCGATGATGGCTTCGAGAATTTCCTCGATGCCAATGCCCTGCTTCGCGCTGCACGGAATCGCCCATTCGCTCGGCACCGCCAGCACATCCTCCAATTGCTGCTTGGCCTGCGGCACGTTTGCGTGACCGAGGTCAATTTTGTTGATGACTGGAATGATCGTCAGGTTTTGCTTCGCTGCGAGGTGGTAGTTTGCGACCGTTTGCGCCTCGACACCTTGGGCGGCATCCACCACGAGCAACGCGCCCTCGCACGCACTCAAGCTGCGCGACACTTCGTAGGCGAAATCCACGTGGCCGGGCGTATCAATCAGGTTCAACTCGTAAGTCTCGCCGTTCTTGGCTTTGTAGAGCATCGTGACCGGATGCGCCTTGATGGTGATGCCGCGCTCGCGTTCGAGATCCATCGCGTCGAGGAGTTGATCCTCCATGTCGCGCGTGGCAATCGTGCCCGTGCGATGCAACAGCCGGTCTGAAAGCGTCGTCTTCCCATGGTCAATGTGGGCGATGATGCTGAAATTGCGTATGTGTGCCGCGTCCATCCGATTACGTCTTGCTCTTGATCTTTTTCTTAAACTTGATCAGAGAATTATACCCCGACCAGAGCGCGGCAGGATAATGGGAATGCGCTGGAAGAAAAGGAAATTAGGCTGTCGGGAACGGGCAAATCTGCCGGACAGTTTCCATCAAACCGCCCTGGCCGTGATTTTTAATTTCGATTGTTCCGCGCGATGCTCAGGAAGTAGAGCAACTGCATCACGGATGAAACCAATGCTGCCACGTACGTAAGGCCTGCGGCATTGAGAACCTTGCTCACACCCGGGCTTTCGTCGCTGCGAACAATGCCGAGCCGCAACAGTTGCTCCTTGGCGCGACGGCTTGCATCAAATTCAACCGGCAGGGTCACGAGCTGGAAAATCATCATCACTGTGAACACGGCTATCGCAAGCCAGATCAGTTTCGCCAGACCTAAAAACATGCCCAGCATCATGATTCCTATCCAGGCATAGCTTGCAAATTGCGTCACTGGCACAAGGGCCATGCGCAATTGCAACGGCGCGTAAGCGGCCTGATGTTGAAGTGCGTGTCCCGCTTCATGCGCGGCCACGCCAACCGCAGCCACCGAGTTGCCGTGAAAGTTATTTGAAGAAAGGCACAGTGCGCGTTTGCGAGGATCGTAGTGATCCGTCAACTGACCGCCGATTTCATTAACCGGCACGTCGCGCAGCCCGGCCCGGTCGAGAATCTCCCGTGCCGCCTCGGCGCCGGTCAGCCCGGACATCAATCCCACGCGGCTGTATCTGCCATACGCGGACATCAATTTGATCTGCGCCCACATGCCGACAAGCATGGCAGGCAGCATGAACATCATGTATTTTGGATCGAACATCATACTCTGGTTTCGTTGACAGTTATCAAGCCCACACGTTCAACCAAGCTGGCTGCGTGCCGATTCGGAAGTCTGCAATTTCCCGGGAAATTTCAACCAACGCCCGCGCGTATTCTGCCAATGCGACACGACTGTGCCAGACATTTTCGAGTTTTGGCCCAGTCGTGCTTCGCCCGCTCCCCCACCCTGCCCTGCCCGTGAGTCAGAGACAAACCAATGAGAGTCCGCGCGGAACGCGGATGACAACCGTGCCTGCTATCTTGTCATGCCAGGCTTGTTTGTCGCGATCAAATGCAATCCAGAGGAAGCCAAGAAAAAACACCATGACCGAGAGCACGGACGCCAGCCCACGCACCAGCGCGACGACAAACGTGAGAGGTTTGTCATCGGCCCGGACAACTTTAAGATTCAGCACAATGCCGCCAAGTGTTGTTCCCCGCCAGGCCCACAACCCGGCAAAGTAAGCCAGCGCAATCAAAAACGAGACGGGCGGTGGCAACAGATGCGACGCGAGACATACCGCTGAAACCACAGACACGATCACGACGTCCAGAAATGCCGCCCCCATCCGTTCCCAAAAACCGGCGCGTTGCGACAACAAGGCTTCGGATACGCTCGCAGTCGCGCCCGACGGGGCAAAGCCCGGCGTGCCGGGCATCGAGGTTGTTGATTGTTCCGCCGTGGGAGTGCTTGCGACAAACTGAGCACCGGACATCGCCGTTGATTGTGTTCCTGCGGGTGGTGAAGTGAACGCGGCAGGTGGTGTGGGTGTCTCCTTTTTCGCCCTGCCAAACGCGGCGGTCGCCGCCACCCCCAGCGCCCAAAGTCCGAAAAGGAAATAAATCATCAGACTCAGAACCGGCACCATGTATAGCAGCGTGATCATCACAAAACCAACGAACACAGCCAGCACGGATCCCGGGAGCAGGATGCCGAACAAGCGGAAGCTTTGACGACCGAGATGTTGAAGGAGGGCGACCTTGCCGATGGCGCTCCCGACAAACACGGCGGCCACAAGGAACGGCACGATGATCCCGCCAACGACTGTCATCGCCAGAACCGTGATTATGATCGGCAGCAGGATTTTCGCGAGCACACCAAGCAGGAATGTCGTGGCGGGTCGTTGCACAAGCACATTCACACACGCTTCCACCGGTTTTCTGCAGATCAACGCGATAAAAATGTAGAACAACAGAAACACACCGGGAACAACCCATGCCCAGCCCATGCCCGGGGCGACAAGACGAAACTTGATGGCACAATGTTTGAGCCAGTCGGCAGCGCCTTTCAGCGGAACGAGCAAAGGAAAGTCTCCCGTCCCAACTTCGACGATCTCGCCTTTTACCTTTGCGCCTTCGGCCACGTGGACTTTTCCACCGACGGCAACAACATCGCCTTCTATGACGCTGCCGGGTTTGATCTCTACGTTCCCAACGACGGCAACCACCGCGTCGCCGACGCTCCCCTCCACCTCGGCATTTCCTGCGATTGCAACGACGGCATCGTTCACTTTTCCTTTCAGCCGGGCGTTGCCGCCAACAGCCACTACAGCGTCGCCAACATCACCTTCAACATCCGCATCGCCGCCGATGGCCACCACCGCATCCTGCACCTTGCCCCTGGCGCGCGCCGAACCACCGACGGCAACGACGGCTTCCGCAATCTCGCCGTCCTTCAATTCCGCCGATCCAGCAATCGCGACAATCGGGCCACGCCGATTCTGGTGAGGATGTCTCTCCTCGCTTCCTGCGGCAGGCTGATTTGTTGCTGCCAAAACCTCTGTTGCATTCGACATCACTTCCGTGACTTGCCCGGCAATCAGGACGGAATCTGAATTGGATGTGTTCGTTGCCGCGTCTTGTGCGATCAGAACAGGCGAAATCAGCGCGAGCGCAATCGCTGCCGATGTGATGGCGAGGCGGTTTGTTTTTCCCGATGGTTTCATGATTTTGTTTCGTTGATGGATAATCGCAATGCCAGTTTCACGTAGGCCGTGCCAAGTCCGATGCTCATGGCGCAGGCCATGAAGAAGATCGAGATGCAGATGAGAATCGTGAGCGTGCTGACACGGCTGATGAGCGACGCGAGCGTCTTGAACAGAACGCAAACAGTGGTCCACACTGCGCTGAATCCTTTGAGCCAGCCGGACAATTCGCCGCCTGCCGAATTCAATCCATGTTGAACGCACACGCAGATGCCGGCAAACGCAAGCATCAGCAAAATCATCGTTGCGAACCGGGGTGCTGGCGGCCACGTCTGCCAGGAACGCCGATACCAGGGCAAGGGCTTGCGTTGCCCGACGCTTTTCATGATTCGTTCCGCGAGCGCGGGCGGCGCGGCAAGTTCGCCCAGTCCCTCCAGTTCACGCCGGACGGTCGCCTCAAGTTGCTGTTCGTAGCGAGGATTCATGGCGTCAGGCAGTCTGTTC
>CAZFNB010000161.1:0-5981 GCA_964520235.1 uncultured Bifidobacterium sp.
GCACCGTCATAATCACCGATGTCGTGCGTGTGAAGAAGCGCGTCACAATGTTTTACAATCCCGGCAAGTGATGCAGTCGGCATGGCGGAATGAAATCACGCGAATGGCGCTGATGGAAGCACGAAGAGGTCACCGAGCCAGGCCACATCGTCTGAAAGCGCGGTGGATGATTTTTCGGAGTAATTCTCCGGCAGTCAATGGAACGAGGCGTTTTAATTCAAACGGTGAATCCCCCGGCAGATGAACGCCGTGTTTGACAGTGCTCGCGGTGCGGTAACCCGCATCAGCGACCATGTCACGGATCGCCTCGGTGTAAGAGCCGTAAGGATAACAGAAATGCTCGACAGCGATGCCGAACGTATCCTCGAGCTTTTTGCGGCTGGCGGAAATCTCCTCGCGTGCCGTGGCGGTTGATATTTTGCGAAGGTTTGGGTGCGTCAGACTGTGTGAACCGATTTTGTGGCCGGCGGCAAGCCATGTCCGCACCTGTGCCTCGTCCATGAGCGTCTCGGAAACGTCGCCCTTGGCAATGTCCCAATCGTTGCGTCCGCCGAGCTTGCCCGCGATAAGGTAGGTGATGGCGCGGATGTTCTGCTGCTGCAACACCGGCAATGCGTTCCGGATCAGATTCGAGTAGCCGTCGTCAAAAGTGACGATGAATCTCCCGGCGGGTGCGGTATCGAAATCGTTCAACTCCACCGGTTGAAACCCCGCAATTTTCACCGCGGCGAGTTTCCGGCCAAACTCCGACGGTGAAACGAACTCAAAGGGGTCACGTGTCTGTGGCGGGGAATCTGCGACCTTGTGGAAGACAAAGATTCCCCGCCCTGCGTGCAGCAACCGTTTTTGGGCTGCGGATAAAAAGATGTACGAAGTCAGGGGCATTGGTGCCACCAGTCAGGTTCGCGATTTGTCAATCGTGCTTCCATCAGGAACCGCAGTCATGACGGAATGGAGAATCAACAGGTCTTCGGCGGAGTATCTCTGAAATTCCGGCGCAAGTTTTATCCGTTCCAGATCAGCCTTGTTGCCGGAGGTGTTTTCCTCCTCCTTGAGCGTGAACCCGGTCTCGGCGAAAATCCGGCGGTAATCGCAAACGCGGATGCGGTTTTGCCAGATGAGCGGACTGCTGCGCCAGTGCCATTGCGCCTCCGTGTACTTGAGGTGATTGAACGGAGAGAGGGATTTGTCGAAGTACGCAAACTGATCTACGAGATTGAGCCGGTGAACCATGACCGCGTCCGGAGACGCGACCCGGCGGAACTCCAGCAACAACTCGCGAAGAACGGGGACAGGAATGTATTCGAGCACACCACTGGAAAAGATGAAATTCACAGCCCCTTCTGGAACCCCCGTTTTTCGCGCATCCTGCACGGCACAGTGGATTTTGATGCGTTTGAGCCAGGCCTGAGGTTCCTCCTGGGCTGCAAATTTTCGCAGGCTACGAAGATTTTCAACACGGGTCTGGATCAGCCCGGGCAGGTGACGCGCTAATCGCTTTTCATCATCGAAGCGGACGATCAAATCGAGCAGTTCCACAAGCCGCTCACGCCGCAGGTGTGGATCAATATCAAAGGTCCAGATGTCTGACGCGCCGCAAAGGTGAAGCGCCAGAGGAATAACCGGATGCCACCCCGTTCCAAGTTCCAGCGCGGTGAAGTTTGCCCGTGGCGACGAACTGTGCTTGCGCATCAAATCGAAGTAGCGCTGCGCCTCCGCCAGTTTGTCTCCGAGTTGCTGCGGTGTGAGGATGATGGAGCGCGTGACGTGCTGTTGAAACAGTTCATTCCATGCGGCGCTGTTGGGCAGCCACGAAATGAACCGTTGGATGGCGGCTTTGATCACCCAGTGGGGCATAATCGAGTCCGGCGGACCGCAGGATTGGCGCGGCGTGCCGGTTGAGCGGGCAAATGCTTGTCGCGCGCCCCGGCGCAGTAAAGGAAATTATCCGGGGTTTGACCGGTCTTGCCACTGGCGGACGGATTCAGGATGATGCGGGAGCAAAGTGAACCGCCGGTTAAAAGTGCTGATGTCCGCGTACGCCTGCGAACCTGACAAGGGTTCGGAGCCGGAGGTGGGCTGGCAATGGGCATTGCAGATGTCGCGCTTCCACGACGTCACGGTTGTCACGCGCGCCAACAACCGGGAGAACATCGAGAGAAAGCTGGCGGAATTGAAGGGGGCACAGCCGCTACCGGAGTTCATCTATCACGAGGAATCGCGTTTTCTACAGCGGATGAAGCACCAGCTTTCAAGCCTGAAGCTTTATTACGTGTTGTGGCAGCGCTCGGCGCGCGAACTTGTCGCGGCGCTTCATGCACAACGGAAATTTGATTTGTTGCATCATGTCACGTTTGCGGGATTCCGCTACCCGACGGCCATCTGGGGACACGGCGCGCCGTGTATTTGGGGGCCGATCGGTGGCATCGAGTCCGTCCCGTGGCGGCTTCTGCCTTGGGGACATCCGCCGTCCCTGTTCGCCGAGTTCAAGCGCAACATTCATAATTTGCTGCAATCTGCTCCGCTACAGGTGCTGCCCAAACGCGCGCGGGCCAGCACGGTCATTCTTTCCTCGACGCCAGAAATGCAGGATGCGTTCAAGTATCACGGGTTTCACTCGATGCTCATGCCGACCATCGGCCTGAAGACACAGCTGCTGCCATACACACCGCTGGAACAACGGCAACACGACGGCCCGCTGCGATTATTGTTCGTTGGAAACATCATCACGCTCAAGGGCGTTGATCTGGCGCTCCACGCGCTTAAGGAATCGGGAACAAATGCCACCTTCACTCTGATTGGGAGTGGCAACTATGAAGAAGCGGGAAAGGCGCTGGTTCAAAAGTATGGCTTGGAGAAACAAGTCACATTTGCCGGGCGCATTTCGCGAAGGGAGGTTTTGGAGAGATTTGGCAGTTACGACGTGTTTTTGTTTCCCAGCCTTCATGACACCGGCGGTTACGCGGTGATCGAGGCGATGTTTAACGCGCTTCCGGTGATTTGCCTGGATTGCGGCGGCCCGGCGGTGGCCGTGAGGGACGGGTGTGGCTTGAGAGTGCCGACAGGTTCAAAGTCCGAAGTGATTTCAGGCCTGGCAGATGCCATCAGGAAATACGCTTCCGACCGCAATCTCGTACGTGCTCACGGAATCGAGGCGCGTAAAACAATTCTGGAGAACTACGACTGGGACAAGAAAGGAGCACAGATGAACGAAGTCTATCAAAAAGCGGCGAGGCCTGATCCGGAAAAGGAATCCACCGCCTACACTGGCATCAGCAGCACCACGCACGTCATCCACCGGGTTGTGTCCGTCAAGGGTCTGGTGGCCGCTTTGGCGATTCTGTTTCTCATCGGTGCGCTTGGATTCATGAGCTTGAGCCGTTTGAAGAATCTGGCATCCCAGATAGTCGGGGACACACTGCCGCGGCTTTCCCTGGCAGGTCAGGCCAACGCCTATATCGCGGATACGAGCCGCACAGTAATGTTTATCTTTGCTGAAACTCCCGAAAAGCGGGCTGAGATTCGGCAGGATATTGAAAGCGTCAGCGACAGAACCACGGGTTATCTAAACAAATACGCGGATAACATCGAGGCCAAGGAGGAGCGGGAACTCTATGAGAACCTGCTTGCGGAGCGGAAAACCTACATCAGTATTCGTGATCACGTTTTGGATCTGGCCCAGCAGGGACGACGCGAGGAGGCCATCAACGAATACACCGAATCGTTGCTTCCCGCCCACAGCCGGGTCAAAGCGTGGGGAGATCGGCTATACGACTCCGACATCAAACGCGGTGAATTGCGCAGCCAGAGAATCATGGTTGCTTGTACATTGACGCAAATCACGGTGGCATTGATCGGTGTCGTGGTCTTTGTCATAGGCTTTTTCATCGGCCTGTTCCGTTAGTCACCGCCAATGAGCACGCGACGGGAACTTCTTACGCGGCTGTTTCAGTTGCTCGAAGACCGGCGTGCACCTTGGTGTGTCCTTCGCAATTACGAAAATCTTTTCGAGGAATCCACCTCGGACGTGGATCTCATCACCTTGCCGGATCGCGCTGAGGATGTGATCGCCTGTTGCCGCGAGGCTGCCGCAGGTTGCGGATACCGGCTTGTTCAACGCGCGCGTTTTGTGAACCACTCGCTGGTCTTTTGGAACGGCGCGGACAGGTTCGTCCGGATTGACGTGGACACGGAGAAACGCTGGCGGAGATTTCATCTGCTCAAAGCCTCGCAGATCATCGAAGCTCGAAGGAGACGCGAGAATTTTTTTGTTCCCGATGCAGCCCACGAAGCGGTGATCGTTCTCACCCAGGCGTTGTGGCAGGGCAAGTTGAGCGGGCGCTACGCAAAACGCCTGATCGAACTGCGCTCAGAACTCGGAAACAGCGACCAACTCCGCGCCGTTTTCGGCGAGGCGTTCGGCTTGCGCGAAAACCTCCTTGCCACCATCGAAGATCCAGGGCTGCCTGACCGGCTTGCCCGGAGCGTGCGCAACAGTGTTTTTTTCAACCCATCGAAGCTGTTTCATTCGCTGAGATATCTGCTCAAGGATTCGTTGCGACTGCTCTCACGCCGCAAATCGCCACCCGGCGCTCTGCTGCGTTTCATTGGCGGCAGCGAAAATACCGCGCGCGACCTCATCGAAAAACTGGCGATTCTCTTCCCGGTGAAAAAATCCCTCGTGAGCAATGGTCCGACGGACACCGGCGCATTGAGCAAAGCTTTGTTCACCGGCGGGCTGGTTGTTGAATGTCTTCCTGCTGCGGGCAAACCTGCGCCGATGCTTCGTCGCTGGCCGCACCGGGAACGAAGTTTCGCAGCGATCTCAGGCACAGCGGGCGACACGCAATTCATTCATGCCGGCTCGGGGTTGATGCAAAGCGGTGACAGTGTGCGCCCACTTACGGTGTTCATTTGTGAGATGCTCGCACGCGAATATGAGCGTGCTGAAACCACCCGGCGCGGTGCGTTTGCCGTGCTGCTCGGCCTGGACGGCGCGGGCAAAACAACGCTCGCACGCAACATCGCCACGCTCGCGGCCGCCACACCGCTTCCCGCCGGGGTGCGCTATTTTCACTGGTTGCCACCGTTGCGTGACGAGGTTGAATTTCCCCTGCCAGAACCAGGCAACCAGCCGCGCAAGACCCCTCAAAGTCCCGGCGCGTTGCAATCGCTCCTGTCCGTGGCGCGACTGGGGAAAAACTGTCTTCGCGCCCGCGTTTCGTGGTGGCTGCGGTTGAAGCCTGCGCTCGATCGCGGCCAGCTCGTGCTCGTGGACAGATATTTTTACAACTACCACCTGGATCCGGTGTCGGTGAAATACCACGGCCCGCGTTGGGCGCTGGAGTGGGTGGGGCGACTTTTCCCCAAACCCGGCATCGTTATTACGTTGAGTGCTCCGGCTGATGTCCTGCTGAGGCGGAAACAGGAATTGTCAGAACAGGAAATTCGAGAGCAGGCTGCCACCCTGGCGCGATTGAACTTTTCTGCCGCCCGCGTCATCGCGGCGGACGCGCGCGAACCCGCCGACGTGGTGGCGCAAAAGGTCATGACAGCCATTCGCGAGGTGATGCGATGAGCGATGTCTTCCAGGATAACTGGCGGGGATTGTTCGCGGCAGGCGATGGCAATGCGGCGAACGCATTGCGCTTTTACGTCGTCAAACGCGGCGGCTGGCCATTTCTTTTTTTACCGGAGTCAAACCGGGCGGCTGCCGCTGCACTCGCATTGTATCCGGCCCAAACCACCAAGGCGCGTTTTGCCAAGGCTGTACTGCGATTCGGATTGAAGTCGGGTCTTCGTGTCGGCCTCGATAAAATGACAGTTGCGATTTCGGATCACGATGAATTCTCAAGGTTTCTTGCAGCAACGGCGGGCACATCGGACATCGCTCTGCCCCGCTTCGCTGTGCTTGCAGGGAATCCAAAAGCGCCAGGGCGACGCGACGTGTTCATGCTGTTCGATTCGTCGCTGCGGCCTGT
>CAZFNB010000162.1:0-5950 GCA_964520235.1 uncultured Bifidobacterium sp.
CTCCACAAGACCGGCAAAGCGTCAATATTTTTTCAACTTTGCTAGGGCGAATCGATGTTCAGTGGAGCCAGAACAGTGAGCAGGCGAGGTAGAGGAAGCTCAGGAAGTGGGAGTCGTTGCGATGGAAGCCCGTGGCGATGCTCCGGTAGATTTTGAGTCCGCCGAAACAGCGTGAAGGTGTCGCTCCGTACTATTGACACAAAACCGGCGCGGCGGTAAAGAGTTTGCCATGCCGCGCCTGTTGCGCACCGAAAATTTCGGTGGCACATGCCATGTCACGAACGGTGAAGGTCGCCGCGAAGCCGATCTACAAAAACGATGCCGACCACACCCGTTTCCTCCAAACCTTGGGCGAGACGCGGCTTCCTTTGGTTCGCGTGTTTCGCGGTTCATCGCAACTGTGGAATCCAGGTTCAAATAGTTCGCTTCACGCGACGTTTGCCGAGTTGACGCAGAACAACGATTCCAACCAACAACGCCACGATTGCAGCTACACGCATTCGGGACATTGTGGGTGACAATGAGTTTATCGAGGGCAGGGCGGCTCGTTCTGCTGCTGACGCCGAATAGAGTCCGGCCAGTTCCACTGCGTCCAGGGCGCGGGCGAACACCTTCAGATTGGCTGTGTGACCGTAAAAGACGGAACCATTTGAATAGTTTGAGAAAGTGAACTCCTTGTCATTGGATTCAGCATCCGATCCAAGGATTTCAAGTTTGAAATCCGGAGGCAGCGAGATTGTTTCGAGCGATCGTCCATCCAGAAAAGTCAGTATGCGCCTCTGCCGTAAATCCACCGCGCAGATCAGATTGTGCCACTGTTGTGTTGCGATGATGGCGTTGGTGAACGTGTAAACGTAATCCTGGTTGTTGAGGGTCAATTGCAGGCCGCCAGATTGATGCCTGAAGCTGAACCAACGGTATGACGAGCCGCCCACAAGAATCGTGTCGTTGTCCCGTCGCGTGTTGCCGAACCACCTTGAATAGAAGCCGAAGGTGAGCGCGTTGAGTTTTTGTTCCAAACTGTTCAAGGGGCGGATGCGGCTCGAATTGAAGCTTGTCGGGTTGAAATCCAAGGACACGGTAAATGACGCATAATCCAGATTTGTGACGGAAAAGCTGGTCCTATATCCATCCGCGCCTCCCCCGTATCCGTAGCTTCCGTTCAGATACAACACACCCCGGACAAATGGCGCGTTCTCCAGTTCGGCGGGTGCATTGAGGCGCAAGTTGTCGCTACCGTCCTGAGTCAGGCGGAAGCACGCCAGCATTTCGTTGGTGGGGTGGGCGCGGGCAGTCATTGCGACAAGGGTTGTGGCCAGCAAGAGCGCTCTCATGCGAATCAAATTAGCCGTTGCCTGTCGCAGGTTGCAACTTCCGTGAGACGCCGTGGTTGCGTGTGAACGGGCGCATCTTGACACTGCCTGCGGATTCTTGGCCGCGAAGCGGCCAAACATGAATAGCCGTGGGTGACAACCCACGGCAGCCCGTAGAAATCGTGCGACCCCTTCGGGGTCGAATTTGTTTTTCGCTCAACCGTGGGCTTACGCCCACGGCTATTCATGTTTTGTCCCTTTGGGACAATCGGGGACGGTGACACAAGATGCGCCCCGTGTGAATGAACGTTGTTGCGAATCTTTCCTTTTCCCGCTCAAGGGCTTTGGGCATCCTTCCGACAAAATGAGCCGGAACGACATGAAAATCGCCATCGTAGGTCTGGGTTACGTCGGATTGCCGCTTTGCCTTCAGTTTGCGAAGAACGGCGTGCAGGTCATCGGTCTGGATATTGACGCCAACAAGGTCCAGTTCATCAACTCCGGCAAAAGTTACATCCAACACATTGACGCAGGCGCGATCCGTGAAGCCGTCAACAACGGAAGCCTCATCGCTTCGGGAGATTTCGCCCGTGTTGCCGAAGTGGAAGCCGTCATCATCTGTGTCCCGACGCCGCTCAATAAGAATCGCGAGCCGGATATTTCCTACATCATCAAGACCGGTCAATCCATTGCGCGACATCTCAAGCCCGGCGTGCTTATCGTGCTCGAATCCACAACATACCCCGGCACGACCGACACGGATTTGCGGGAAGTCCTCGAAGCCGGCTCGAAGATGAAAGCCGGAGTGGATTTTCATCTCGCGTTCTCGCCAGAGCGTGAAGACCCCGGCAATCCCGACAGCAAGGTCGCGCAGATTCCAAAGGTCATCGGTGGTTACACGCCTGCCTGCCTGGAAAAGACCCGCGCGCTTTATTCAAAGGCGATCAAAACACTCGTGCCGGTTTCATCCTGCCGCGCCGCTGAAGCGACCAAGCTGCTCGAAAACATTTTCCGCGGCGTCAACATCGCGCTCGTCAACGAACTCAAGATGGTTTACGGAGCAATGGGCATTGACGTCTGGGAGGTCATCAATGCCGCCAAGACGAAGCCGTTCGGGTTCATGCCGTTTTATCCCGGCCCGGGGCTTGGCGGTCATTGCATCCCGATTGACCCGTTTTATCTGACGTGGAAGGCGCGCGAGTACGGCCAGCACACGCGCTTCATCGAGCTGGCGGGTGAAGTCAACACCGCCATGCCACAATTCGTCGTTCGACGGGTTGGCGACGCACTCAATGCCCGCCGCAAACCGCTCAAGGGCAGCCGCATTCTTCTCATCGGCATCGCTTACAAGGCCAACGTGGATGACGACCGCGAATCTCCGAGCTACACGCTGATGGATTTGCTCAAGCGCCAGGGCGCGGACATCTCCTATCATGATCCGCACGTTCCCATCATCCGTCCGACGCGTGAGCATCCGCATTGGGCAGGCGTCCGCTCGGTGAACTGGCAGAAGGAAACCATCGGCAGCTTCGACCTCGTTTTGATTTCCACGGCGCACAAGGCCGTGAATTATCAGGAACTCGCCGATTGGGCGCAGTGCATCGTGGACACGCGCAACGCCATGAACGGAATCAAGGTCGAGGCTGGAAAAGTCTGGAAAGCGTGAGCGACCCTGGATGTCCGCTTTCAAAAATCTTCAAACTGAACTTCGCAATGCGCCACGCGCGTGGCTCATCACCGGTGTCGCAGGATTCATCGGCTCGAACCTGCTCGAGACGTTGCTCAAACTGAATCAACGGGTCGTCGGCCTCGATAATTTTTCCACCGGCAAGCGCAACAACTTCGAGCAGGTTCAGTCTCTCGTCAGCGCGGAGCAATGGGCGCGGTTTCGTTTCATCGAGGGCAGCATTGAAGATGTCGCAACGTGTCGTCGTGCGTGCGAGGGCGTGGATTTTGTTTTGCATGAAGCGGCGCTCGGTTCCGTGCCGCGTTCGATGGAAGACCCGCTCGGCTGCCATGCCGCCAACGTCACGGGGTTCATCAACATGATCGAGGCGGCGCGCGGTGCGAAGACAAAACGATTCGTGTACGCCACCAGCAGCGCCGTGTATGGCGATCATCCCGGTTTGCCGAAGGTGGAAGATGAAATCGGCCTGCCGCTCTCGCCCTACGCCGCAAGCAAACGTATCAACGAAGTCTATGCCGACGCCTACGCCAAGGCGTACGGATTCGAGAGCGTCGGACTGCGTTACTTCAACGTGTTCGGCCCGCGCCAGGATCCGAACGGCGCGTATGCGGCGGTGATTCCCAAGTGGATTGACGCCATGCTCCGCCGCGAACGCATCCAGATCAACGGCGACGGTGAGACGAGCCGGGATTTCTGTTTTGTGGACAACATCGTTCAAGCCAATCTGCTCGCCGCGACGACACAAAACAGCGCCGCTGTGAATCAGATCTATAACATCGCAGTCGGCGAGCGCACCACGTTGAATGAATTGTTCAAGCTGCTTCAAGACGGCTTGCGCAAGCTGAATCCCAAGCTGCCGGAGCAACAGCCGCATTACGGGCCCGAGCGCGCCGGAGATGTCCGCCATTCTCACGCGAACATTTCCAAAGCGTGCAGGCTTCTTGGTTACGAACCCGCCATCCGTGTGGGAGACGGCTTGCGCACTGCGATGAACTGGTATTGCGCCAATTCTCCGGGACACGCTGTCTGATGCTGGCATCTCATCTTGTTCCCGGTGCGAAAATACTTCTCGCCCGGCGATTGCGCGTCTGCTTTATTGCGCGCGAAGACCACACCGGATTTCGTTGCGATCAAAAAATCTGAAGCGGCGTGCGGTTTTTTGAATTAACGTCCCGGTATGAATCCGGTGTAAAACTCGATCGCGTTGGATTGGCGGCTCGGAAAAACCATCATGGCTTGGGCGGAACAGATTCGGGCGGCGGGCATGGGGCCGACACTGGCGACGGTGTTGGGAGCTTATGTGCTCGGCTGTTTTGCCACGGGCTACCTGTTGGTGCGCGCGAGAACAGGACGCGACATCCGCGACTTTGAAAGCGGGAGCACCGGCGCGCGAAACGTGGGAAGACTGCTTGGCAAAACCGGATTTTTTCTCACGCTTGCCGGTGATTTTGGGAAAGGCGCGCTCGCTGTCTGGGCCTCGGTGCGCTTCACTGAAAATCCTGCGCTGGTGATTCTCGCCTTGCTTGCCGTGGTGGCGGGACACATCTGGCCGGCACCACTCCATTTTCATGGTGGCAAGGGAGTCGCCACGTCGCTCGGTGCGCTGCTGGTGTTTGACTGGCGGCTCGCGGTTGCCTATGCCGTTTGCTTCGTCATCGGGCTGGCCGTCGTTCGTAAAACGACGGTGCCTGGGCTCGCCGCGTTTTTAAGCCTGCCGTTCACATCCTGGTGGTTGAATCGTGATGCGGCGACGGCCACGGCGCTTTGCATTCTTGCTGCGATGGTTCTGTTCGCGCACCGGCGCAACATCATCGAGGAATTTCCCGCGCTGGATGAACGGCGCGATGCCACAGCCAAATCCCATCCCCCGAGTCATGAGTAACACGTCTTCCCCACTCGTATTCAAAACTGCCACCGAGGATTGGGAGTTCGAGCAGATTCACCGGCTGAACTACCGCACGTTCGTCGAGGAGATTCCCCAGCACCAGGCCTCGCCAACGCACCGGCTCGTGGACAAATTTCACGCGGAGAACACCTACCTCGTCTGCCTTTGTGATCAAAAAATTGTTGGGATGCTCGCCGTGCGCGGCAACAGGCCGTTCTCCCTTGACCAGAAATTGAAAGACCTTGATTCGCATCTGCCGCCGGGCCGCACGATCTGCGAAATCCGGTTGCTGGCGATTGATAAAAAATTTCGTGGCGCACGCGGCGGACAGATCCTCTCCGGCATCCTCGCGTTGCTCTGGCAGCACGGCGTCGAAAAAGGATACGACCTTGCCATCATTTCCGGCACCACGCGGCAGTTGAAGCTGTATCAGCATCTCGGCTTTGTCCCGTTCGGACCGGTGGTGGGTTCAGGCGAGGCGCAATTCCAGCCGATGTTCGTGACGCTGGAAACATTCGAGGCGACGGCGCGCGAGTTTCTGCGCAACGCGCCGGCGAAATCGTTCCAACCCAGCGCGGTGAATTTTTTGCCAGGCCCGGTGACGGTGCGTCGCGAAGTGCGTCGCGCGTTCGAGCAAGCGCCGGAATCGCATCGCTCCGAGAGTTTCATGGCCGACTTCGGAGCGACGCGCAAAACGCTGTGCGAGCTTGTCAATGCCGCGCAGGTGCAGTTGATGATGGGCTCGGGCACTCTGGCCAATGACGCCATCGCCGCGCAATTGTCGCAGTTGTCCGGGCACGGCATCGTTTTGAGCAACGGCGAGTTCGGGAACCGTCTGATAGATGCCGCGCGCCGGTTCAACCTGCGCTTTGAGGCGTTGAGTTTTCCGTGGGGTGAATCGTTTGACCTCGCTTTGTTGCGGCAAAAACTGGGCCGCGTTCCTTCGCCAGCGTGGCTGTGGTGTGCGCATTGCGAGACGTCCACCGGTGTCGTCAACGACATCGAACTCCTCGGCCTGCTGCATGGCGTTCCGCTTGCGCACAAGGACATCTTCGCGCGCGCCAA
>CAZFNB010000163.1:0-5950 GCA_964520235.1 uncultured Bifidobacterium sp.
GATAGACGGGGAGCTTGCCGGCGCTCACTGCGTCCACGTAGGGCTGAAACTCGTGGTGATTCTGATAATGCACGCCGCTGAGATGACCAAAGCTCGCGACGCCAATGGCCAAAATATCTGCTCCGCTGAACAAGCCTTCGCGGTAGATGAATTTTACCCTGGCCGGATCGCGGACGACGGTCGTGCCGCTCGTGACGGTGTAGCCGACTTTCTCGAACTCTCGATACGCGTAATCCACCCACGTGCGTTTGGTTTCCCAATCGGCGACGGGCGCGACGAGTTTGCCGCTGGCTTTCATCTCGCGATAGATGCCGGTGTTGTATGGCACTTCCATCTGATAGATCGTGACGGAATCCGGATTGAGCGCGACGGCTTTGGCAACGGTCTCGCGCCATTTCTCTTCCGTCTCCTCAACCATTCCGGCGATGAGATCAATGTTGATCTGCGGGAAACCAATCTCTCTCGCAAAGGCGTAGGCACGGGCGATTTCCTTGGAGCGATGCGCGCGGCCGTTGATTTCGAGCACGTGGTCATCGAAGTGTTCGATGCCGAGCGAAAGCCGCGTGACGCCGAGGTCGCGGATGGCTTGCAACTTGTGATCGGTGAGCGTGCCGGGTTCGGCTTCGAACGTGACTTCCTCGACTTCATCCCACGGCAGCAGGCGTTTCATGCCGTCGGTGAGGAACTTCAACTGTTCGGGCGAGAGATAACTGGGTGTGCCGCCGCCAAAATAGACGAACTTCGGTTTGCGCCCGCGCACTGCTGGTTTGTCCGCGTAAACAGAAAGTTCCTTGAGCAACGCGTCGAGGTAGCCACGAATCTCGGACGAATCCTTGTCGGTGTAAACTTTGAAATAGCAAAAGTGACAACGTTTGCGGCAGAACGGAATGTGGGTGTAGAGGCCGAGGGGAGCCGAGGGTTGAGAGTTGAGAGTTGAGAGCGCTGCCTCGAACTGCGGGACGAACTCGGGTTTCCAAAATGCAAATGGTGGATAATTCGCGACGAAATAATTTCCCGCCGTGGTCTCGTGGCGCAAGGGCGGCGTTCCGGTCGGTGCGCTGGCAGTCGCTTCGCTCATCGTTGGTTTCAGTTTGCTTCAGAAAGTCGTAGGCGTCCACTGCTACGGCGCGAACTTCAGAACCTCGTCCAGGCGCTCCATGATAACGTGTTTGGCGGCGCGGCGGACGCGGTCGGTCTTGGGTTGGAACGCCACGGACATGCCGGCGGCGCGCATCATGCCCACGTCGTTGTCGCCATCACCGATGGCCAGCACATGTTTCGCGGCGATGCCCATGCGTTTCACCAGGAAGCGCAGGGCGTTGAGTTTGTCGTAGGCGAGCCGCCCTTTGCGGTCGCTGCGCATCGTGGGCGCGAGGGTGACGACGCCCGTGGCGCGGTCGTGATTGAATTCCATGACGTTCGCGAGCGAGAAATCCGCGAATACGCGTTTGCGCACGATGGTCGAGGCGACGTGAAAACTGTCCGTCACCACGCCGACCCGATAGCCGCGTCGCCGCAAACCGACGACGGCCTCGACCGCACCTTTCACAAGCGGGATGCCGAGCGCGGTTTTCTCGAACAATTCCCGGCGCACGCCCCGGAACAGAGCGCCGATGCGGCGTGTGCGCGTTTCCGGCGTGAGATCGTAGCGGTCGAGATATTTGGCCAACGCTTCCTCGCGACCTGTGTGCCGGGCGAGTTCGGTGATGAAACGGCCATTGAGGATGGTGCCGTCCATGTCAATGAGCGCGAGCCGTTCCACCGCGCCGACGCGGGAGATAATTGTTTCGGGCTGCGCGCGGTGCAGGCGTTCTTTTTCGCGGACGCGCTGGACGAACGACGGGCGCAACCGGCCACACGCGGCGGCGCGATCCAGGATGGTGCGGGCAACTTGCGTGGCCATCTCGCCGAGGTATTCGAGATCGTGACTGTCGTGTTCGATGTGGCCGATGTCCACTTCCGCGAGGCGCGCGCCAGCTTGGGACGCGTCAATCAACAGGCCGATGTCCACGCCGTAATCGTTTTCAAATTTCAACCGGCGCAACAGATCGCGGCGCGCGGCGACGATGCCGCCAAGCGGCTGCTCGAAGCGGATGAGTTCGGGGAAATACGTGCGCAGGAGCGGTCGCGCGGTGAGCACGGTGACGCGACCTGCGCGCCGCGAGAAACTGGCTTTGACGAAATCGGCTTCGTCGCGAACGAGCGGCGCGACCATGCGTTCCACGAGGTCTTTGCGGAGTCCGGCAAGGTCGCCGTCGAGGTAGAGAATGAATTCATTTCGCGCGGCGAACAAACCGTCTTCAAGCGAACCGCCTTTGCCAAGCATGGTGCTGGTGAGCACGCGTGCGCCGGCGGCAGCGGCGAGTTCCGGCGTGCCGTCAATCGAGCCGTCATCCAGCACGAGCACTTCATCCACGAGCGGACTGCGGCGGGCGAGTCGCACCACGGAAGCGATGCGCGCGGATTCGTTGAGCACAGGAATGACCACCGAGACACAACGTCGCCCGGGAGCGAAACCGGACTTCAGGATTTTTCTTAAACGCGAAACCACGCTGTTTGGATGCGAAGCTGCGTGCGTGGATTCAAAAAAATTTCCGGCGGAGAGATTCAGTCGGGCTTTGCACCAAAGCAGTAAACGCTTCCGTCATCGCAACCGATGACAATTTTTCCGTCGGCCGCGGCGGGTGAACTTTCAACTGGCTGGCCGAGTTCGTACGACCAAAGCTCCCTGCCGTCTTTGAGGGACACGATGTATAGCCGCCCGTCGCTCGAACCCACGACAACCTTTTCACCACAAACCACGGGCGAGCTGTCCACTTTGCCGCGCGTGGAGAAAGTCCAGGCGTTTTTCCCGCTGGCGCGTTCGACACAATGGAGCATCTTGTCGCGCCCGCCGAAGACCACGCGGTCTTTCGTCACCGCCGGAGATGAAAAATACGGGAAGTTCCGGTCGCGGAATTTCCAGACGTTCGTTCCAAGTTCAAGATCAACGCATTGAAACTCGTTCTCCATGTGACCGAAGTAGGCGCGTCCATCCAGCAATGCGGGCGAGCCGGCCACGTATGCGCCTGCGTCAATCTCCTTGATCTGCGTTCCGTCCGAAAGTGAGATGACGCGCAGCAGCGCATCACAACCGCCAAAGACCGTCCGTCCATCGGACACAGCCGGTGCGCCGTTGATATAATTGCCGGCCTCAAACGTCCAGTTCGTCTTTCCCGTCATGGCGTCGAGGGAATACAGCTTGAAGTCGTATCCGCCGACGAGGATTTGTTTCGCCCCGTTCGTCGCTGTGAACCAGTTGGGCGAGCCGAGTATCTTGTCACCGGTTTCATGTTTCCAAGCCAGTTTTCCGTCCGCCGCGTTGATGGCGTAAAGGAATCTGTCTGACGAGCCGACATAGACCTTCCCGTCAAGGAAGAGGGGAGAAGACTCGACGCGGCTCAGGGTCGGAAAGCTCCAAAGCTTTTTTCCGCCGGCAAGATCAAGCGCGTAAATGTTCGTGTCATACGAGCCGACATAAACGCGTCCACCGACGATTGCCGCGGAGGATTTCACCGGACCACCCGTTTTGAACGACCAAAGTAATGCTGGTTTTTCAGGCAACGAACCTGTCGCCACGCCGGAGAGGGATTGGTCTCCGCGGAACATCGGCCAGTCGGCGGCGAATCCCGTCAGAGCGATAAAACCGCAGACCAGGCCCGTTGATAATCTTGTGCGCACGGTTCTTTGGATGGACTTCACAGGCGAAGTATTCGCCTGTAAACGCAAGTGCGCAAAGGAATTTCCGCCGGCTACTGCACCGTCACGCTTTTGGCGAGGTTGCGCGGCTTGTCCACGTCGCAACCGCGTGCGGTGGCGATGTGATACGCGAAGAGTTGCAACGGCACACTGGCAAGGATGGGATTCAACGGCTCAAGCGTGCGCGGGATGAATATCACGTCGTCAGCAACCTTGCCGATTTCGGTGTCGCCTTCAGTTGCCACGGCGATGACCGGACCCTTGCGCGCGCGGATCATCGCGAGATTGGCCATCGTCTTGTCGTACATCGAATCCTGCGGCACGAGAAACACCGCAGGCGTCTTCTCATCAATGAGCGCGATTGGCCCGTGCTTCATTTCCGCCGCAGAATAGCCCTCGGCGTGGATGTAGGAAATTTCCTTGAGCTTCAATGCGCCTTCGAGCGCGGCGGGGAACGTGTAACCGCGCCCCAGGAAAAAGAAGTCCTCGGCCTGCGCGTATTTGTTCGCAAGCTTCTTGATGGCGTCGTTCTGTTTGAGCAACGACTCGATCTGTTTGGGCGCGGCTTCAATCGCTTTCAAAATTTCTGACGCGCGACCCGCCGAAAGCATCCGCATCCGGCCCAGATGCACGCCCAGCAATGTAAGGATGGTAAGCGTGGAAATGAACGCCTTCGTCGAGGCGACACCGATCTCCGGCCCGGCGTGCATGTAGATGCCGCCATCGGACTCGCGCGCGATGGTGCTGCCGACAACGTTGACGATGGCAAGCGCTTTGTGTCCGCGTCGTTTCGCCTCGCGCAACGCCATGAGCGTATCCGCTGTCTCGCCGGACTGGGAGATGACGAGCAACACGGTGTTTTTTTCCAGCGGCGCGTTGCGATAACAGAACTCGTGCGCGAATTCCACCTCCACCGGCAGATGCGCCAGTTCTTCGATGAGGTATTCGCCGATGAGCGCGGCGTGCCAGCTTGTGCCGCTCGCGCCGATGACGATGCGGTCAATGGCACGCAACTCCGCCGGACTCATGTTCAACCCGCCGAAGCGCGCGGTCGCCCCTTCGTGATCCACGCGGCCGCGCAAGGCATTTTCCACAGTGCGCGGTTGTTCGAAAATCTCCTTGAGCATGAAATGCTCGAACTCGCCGCGCTGTGAGTCTTCCGCCTGAAATTCCAGCTTGCTGATCTGCACGTTGGCCGTGTCCGTGCCGAGGTTGATGACATCGAACCGCTCGCCGGTCAGCGTCGCCACGTCGTAATCGTTCAGATACACCACCTGGCGCGTGTGCGCGACGATGGCGTTCGCGTCGCTTGTCAGAAAGTTTTCACCGTCGCCGATGCCGATGATCAACGGTGAGCCGCGCCGGGCGCCCACCATCACTTCCGGCTGGTCGGCGCAGACGACAGCGATGCCATAAGTGCCGATGACTTCGCGCAACGCATCGCAAACAGCCTGCGTAAGCGGATTCCCGTCGGATTTCTGGGTGCGGCGTTTTTCGTAGTGCTCGCCGACCAGATGCGCCAGGACTTCCGTGTCCGTGCTGGAATGAAATTTATGTCCGGCCTTGGTCAGGCGTTGCTTGAGTTGATCGTAGTTTTCGATGACGCCGTTATGAACGACGGCGATCTTGCCGGATTGATCCAGATGCGGATGGGAATTCTCGTCGCAAGGCGGGCCGTGCGTGGCCCAGCGGGTGTGACCGATGCCGATCCGTCCGGGCACGGGACGCGCATGGACTTCGCGCGCAAGACCCTCGTCTATCTTGCCCTTCTTCTTGCGGACCGCGAGGCCACCGGCTTCGAGCACGGCGAGGCCCGCGCTGTCGTAGCCGCGATATTCGAGACGGCGCAAACCTTCAAGAACGATGGGCGAGGCCGTCTTCTTGCCGATGTATCCGATGATGCCGCACATGAGTTGTCTATTTCTGTTCCAAAATCCAATCAGCCGCTGCCGATAAATCATCCACGACCAGGGCGCGGGCGATTTCAGCGGCGTTTTTTCGTTCGGTTTCCCGTCCGTAACCGGTGCGGACAAGGATGCTTTTTCGCACGCCCGCGTTCCAGCCACATTCCAGATCAATCAGCTTGTCGCCGATCATGTAGCTCCCAGCAAGGCTCAAGCCGAATTCGTCCCGCGCATCGAACAAAAATTGCGGCGACGGCTTGCGCCCCCGGCTTGGCTGGCCCGGAGCTTCCGGCGCGATGAAGATTTTT
>CAZFNB010000164.1:0-5871 GCA_964520235.1 uncultured Bifidobacterium sp.
ACCGACGGCGACCGTCACCGGTGCGAACAGCGCGCCCGCAGGAACGGTGACTGAAAGAGAGTTCGAGCCGGCAGAAAGCACCGTCGCCCTGACGCCGCCAAAGTGGACGGTGTTGCTCGCGGCGAGCGGCGAGAAGTTAAAACCTGCGATGGTCACGTTCGTGCCCGGTTTTGCGATGTGAGGCGAGATGGAACTGACGAACGGCACGCCGGGTTGCGGCGCGAGCACGATCAACGATGCGACGGAACTGGCCGCCGAGCCGAGCGCGTTGCTGACGGTGACGGTGTAATTTCCCTGATCGCCCGGCTGGACGTTGTTGATGACAAGCGAAGCGTTGGTGGCGGAAGTAAGCGGCGAACCGTTGAGTTGCCATTGATAACTCAGCGTGCCGAAACCAGTGGCGGCGGTGGTGAAATTCACCGTGTCGCCAACGACGACAGTCTGGCTTTGCGGTTGCAGCGTGATGTTTGGCGCTTTGCATTTCCCTGAAGCACCCGCCGCGAACACGGCTGCGATTTCATTCGACGACAACGCACGGTTGTAGAGCGAGACCTCGTCGAGATTTCCCTTGAGCCTGCGATCCCAGAACGCCTGTCCTGAGGTGCCGAAGTAGAGCGGTAAGTTGCCGTAGTCCTGTGCGAAGGTCACGTTGGTCTGTCGCTCGAGCGCGCCGTTGACGTAAAGCTGAGTGAAGTTGCTGCCTCGCACACCGGCGATGTGATACCACGCTCCCGTGCTGATCAACGTGGACGATTGAATGGCAAGCGATTGGCCTGCTGCCGATGAGACAATGAATCTGAAAACATCGTTTCCGCCGACACGGGCCTTGCTCAAATCGAATCCCTCGAATGTGGAACTACGCGAGTTTTGTTTGAAGACGATGTATTGCACGCCAGCAGGCGCACCGGATCCGGAGGAATCGAGCGATGAAAATCGCACCCAACATTCGATGGTCAGGTTTGTGGGGCGTAGTGACGGTGCATTTGGAATCTGGACATAGCCGTTTGTGCCGTCGAAGTTGAAAGCTCCGCCTGCCGTCGCGCCGCCTTGGAGTGTGCCGTTGTTTGTGAAGGCAATATCGTTTGCATTCGCATCCCCTGGCCACCAACTGACCAGTCCGGCGGCAGATGGCAGACAGTCCGCGAAGGCCGCCGGGATGTTGCAAATCAGCATGGAAACGATGGCTGCAAAAATTCGCTTCCGAAAACGATGATGAGCCTGAATCTGCATGGGTTTACGGGGTTGCTGGCGCAAACAATTTTTGTATTACACCTCTTGTAATCTTACAATCGCAAACTGGCCTCAAAAATTCCGTATTCATCCCGACCGGCGCATGGTTTAATGGCCGTGCGACATGAAAGAGTTTCCCACGCCGCTTGACTTGAAGAAAGTGAGGGTTTTCCCGCTCGCAAAGCGACGGAGCCTAAGCGCGTTGGAAAAAATATTGTCCACATCCTGCGCCCCATCTCCTTGTTCGCCTGGTATGACTTCAATCATTGACGATTGTGCCGGTCGTATCGCGTCCGCCCGCAAACGCGGGGCGAGTGTGATGCTCATCTATGGGGCGCATCTCGTTAAGAACGGATTGTTGCAGGTGGTGAACGGTTTGATTGAGCACGGTTGGGTCACGCACCTTGCAACAAATGGCGCAGGGACGATACATGACTGGGAACTAGCCTTTTTCGGTCGAACCGAGGAAAGCGTGCGGGAAAACGTGGCAACCGGCACGTTCGGAACATGGGACGAAACCGGGCGCAACATCCATCTCGCATTGCTTGCGGGGGCGTTGCGGGAAGAAGGCTACGGCCGGAGTCTTGGCAGATTCATTGTCGAAAATGGAACGACACTGCCTGCAACGGGTGAACTGGAAAAACTTTTACGCGAGCAACCGGCACACCCGCTTGCACCCGCACGCGCCGAGTTGCTTCAAGCGATGCTCATCCACAAGCTGTCTTCCGGCCGGGTCGAGGTGAAGCATCCGCACAATGACAGTTCAATTCTTGCACAAGCCTTTCGCCAAAACGTACCTCTCACGGTTCATCCCGGCATCGGCTACGACATCATTTCCAATCACCCGATGTTCAACGGCGCAGCCATCGGGCGGGCAGCGCAGGTGGATTTTTCCCTGTTCGGTCGTGCTGTCGAGGGTCTCAATGGCGGAGTGGTGTTGAGCGTTGGCTCGGCGATCATGTCACCGCAGGTTTTCGAGAAGAGCATCAGTTGCGTCAACAATCTGCGTATTCAGAGCGGACGAAGCATCGTGTCAGGGCACACGATTTACGTGGTGGACATCCAGGACGGTGGCGATTGGGATTGGAAAGATGGCGAGCCGCCAAAGGACAACCCGGCGTATTATCTTCGTTTCTGCAAAAGCTTCGCGCGCATGGGAGGCGAGATGAAATATCTTCAATGTGACAATGTGGTGTTCCTGCAAAATCTCTTGAGCCATCTCGGAGAGCCATCTTAAATCCGTTCCGCGCGTGAGATCACGACGAGTCGAACAAATTCCGCAACGCGAACCCGTCGCCAGCCGGCTGGTGAAAAGTCCATTCGTTGCCTGCCTTGTGCTTGCTGGAGCGACAATTCTGGCTTTATGGCCGGTTGTGCATGCTGGCTTCATCAATTACGACGACAACGATTATGTCACTTCAAATGCATGGGTTCAGGCAGGACTGACATGGAAGAGCGTCGGCTGGGCGTTTACCTCGAACCACGCCAGCAACTGGCATCCGCTGACATGGCTGACGCACATGCTGGACGTGCAACTTTTTGGCAAACAGGCCACCGGGCCGCATTGCGTAAATTTATTGCTTCATGTCCTGAATACAATCCTGCTGTTTTGTTTGCTGAGGCGGATCACGGCGGCACATTGGCGGAGCTTCTTTGTGGCAGGGCTGTTTGCGTTGCATCCATTGCACGTCGAGTCGGTGGCATGGGTATCGGAGCGCAAGGACGTTTTGAGCACGTTGTTCTGGATGCTGACCTTGCTGGCATACGCGCAGTACGCAGACAATACCAAATCTCCGGGTTCAAAGTCGAAACTTCTCTACATGCTAACGCTGGTTTTGTTCGCGTTGGGTTTGATGAGCAAGCCAATGCTGGTGACGCTTCCCTTCGTCATGCTGTTGTTGGACTTTTGGCCGCTGCGCCGATTTGAGCTTTCAAACTTCAAACAGCCATCTCAAACAATCATTCGTTTGGTTTTGGAAAAAGTCCCGTTCTTTCTGTTGAGTGCGGCATCGTGCGCGGTTACAAGCTGGGCGCAGCAAAAGGCGATTCAACCGCTGGAATATCTCCCGATGACGGATCGCTGGGCAAACGCGGTCGTGGCGTACGCGCGTTACATTGGAAAAGCCCTTTTGCCGTCGAATCTGGCGCTGCCCTACCTGCACCCGGGAAATTGGCCGACGAACCAGGTGACCATGGCCGTCATTCTGTTGGCAGGCATGTGCCTCGTCGCAGTATTCACTGTCCGGAAGCATCCTTATGTTTTTGTGGGATGGTTTTGGTATTTGGGGACGCTTGTTCCCGTGATCGGATTGGTCCAGGTGGGGACACAATCCATCGCGGATCGTTACACCTACATTCCGCTGATTGGAGTCTTCGTGATTGCCACATGGGGGTTGACGAGTTGGTTCATTCGCTGGCGGCTGCCAGGCATTGCCAGTTTCCTGGTTGTTCTTTTGCCGCTGACCTTTTGCGGGGTGCTGACGCATCAACAAGCGAAACGCTGGCACGACAGTGAATCTCTCTTCAAACACTCTGCGGCAGTGACCGAGGGAAATTACGTTGCGCTTGGAAATGTGGGCGGGGTGCTTTTTGAGGCGGGCAAATTGGACGAAGCGATGGACTTTTATCAGCGCTCACATCAAGCCAACCCGCGCTATCCGGAGGCAATCAACAGTATCGGCGCGGTTTTGTCAGCCAAGGGACGGGAGGATGAAGCGATGGAATGGTTTCGCAAGACGCTTGATTTGCAGCCAACTCATGCCGACGCGCTTTTCAACATGGGAAACGCGATGGCAAAGAAAGGCAACGTTGGCGAAGCTGTCAGGTATTTCAGAGCGGCCTTGGAAATCGAGCCGGACAATTTCGAGGCGCGAAATAATCTTGGAAACGGACTGGTAAAACTTGGAAGGCTCGACGAGGCCACCGAACAATATCGGCTGGCATTGAAACACAATCCTGATGCCGGATTGATCCATAAAAACCTGGGTGAAATGCTGGCCGCCAAAGGGAAACTTGACGAAGCGATCTCACAATATCGTCAGGCGTTGATTCAAACAAACGACGCCGGCACGCATTACTCGCTTGGTCTTACCCTTGCTGTGCAAGGCAAATGGGATGAGGCCATTGAGCATTACGCAGAGACGTTGCGCCTGTCACCTACCAACGCTGACGCGCATTACAACCTTGGATATGCTTTCAGGGTCCAAGGCCGCCATGATCAGGCCGTGACCCACTTTAGTGAAGCGCTGCGCTTCAAACCTGAATTCCCAATGGCTCATTTCAATCTAGGCTGCGTGCTGGCCGACAAGAATCAACGTGAGGAAGCGCTCAACCATTTGCGCGAGGCGTTGCGGCTTGATCCGAATTACGAAGAGGCGCGGCAAAAGTTAAAAGCTCTGGAAAGCCAAAAGAACGAGCGCATTACCGTCCCGTAGAACCCGGCTGCGTAGCGGGTGTCAGCGGATCCACCTCGCACACGACCACTCGATCTGCGGGAACCAAGCCAAAAGCAAACGGCAACGGGCCTCTCAAGGAAGCATAAAAGCCGGCTCCCACCTCGCCTTTTGCGGTCGCAAGAAAATCCTGTCCGGGCACGGTGATCATTTCTCGCAATACCACCAAATCCGGCCCCAAAGGCGTGAAGTTCGTATTGTTTTCAGGTGTGGCGATGATGTCCTTTCTTTGCAGCAAGGTGTGTGTGACATCAAGCGCAGATGCGCCGAGTTCGTTCATGTAATATTGAAATCCCCAGTGTCCTTGAAACCAAAAGCGCGCCGTTCCGCGAGCGTGTTTCGCGTGAGTTTGCTGCGCACTTTCGCGGACAGCGGTGGCGAAAAGAAAATCCGCACGGGCAACCAGAAGTGCAAGTGCCGCGCCCGCTGCCAGACAAATGTCCGTACCACGCGGCCATCTTTTCCAGTCTTCCGAATAGTTTTGCTCCAAACGTCGGGTGAGTAAAATCGCAACAGCCGGCGTCATCGGCAGGATTGTGCGTCCGTTGACGGTCCAGTTAAAGCCTGCCGCAAACAAGAAAGTTCCGATCACCCACAGTGCCAGCAGCCACGATTCTGCACTGCGCCGGCACCACACGTCAGCGGCTGCAAGCGCCAGAATACTTGCTCCTCCTATTGCCCAGAAGATGATCTGAGTTTCAATGAACAACCGGGATGAACCCTGGATAGGCCCGTAGTTTTTCAGGAGTCCGCTTCCAACCAACAGCCCGACCGACAGCAACATGGCACCTGCCACGAGAAGAATTATTTTTCGCGGACGCCAAAGCAGTGGCGCAAAGAATGATACAACTGCCAGACATCCGCCTGTGAATGTTAATGATGTCAGGAGGCTGCCCGACTTCGCTCTGAGAATTTCATTGATCCCATTTGGAAGCGCCGAGTAGCTCACCGCATCGGACAGCAATGTACGCCCATATAAATTTTGAGTACCCCAGTGATAGGCGTACAACGCCACCAGCGGGACGAGCAGGCTGACACTCCACCATCCAAGCCGGCGTTTTACAATCAAGCCGTGAGTTGCAAGCAAAGGCACAAGGCAGGCCGCATAATACTTTGTCAAAATCGCCAGGGCGATCAGCAACCCGGCCACAAATAACCGCCATGAACTTTTGCCACGAAGTCCCTCAAC